>JBBTVH010000034.1:0-5313 GCA_038063355.1 Patescibacteria group bacterium
CTCTTCGTCATCCCCGTACTCTTCATGATGATCCGAGAAAGGAATGTCGCAGACTGAGCATAAACAGCTCACACTTGATTCCTTCCGACTCTACCCCTATCATGGGTAACAGGTCTATCTCTCCTCACTCTCATGAACGCACAGAAGCAGAAGACGCTCATCGGCCTCAAGAAAGCACGAAGCCTCCTCGACAAGATCGTTAAGATGGTCGAGCAGGACGAGTACTGCATCGACATCATGCAGCAGAACCTCGCGGTCATCGGGCTGCTGAAAGGAGTCGTGAAACTCCTGATGGAGGGACATCTGCGATCGTGCTTTAGCCGTGCGATTGATTCAGGGAATGCCACAAGGAAGCAGGAGATGATTGAGGAGATTCTCACCGTATCGCAACTGGCGAATAAATGAGTCAAGGTGTGCGGAGCCACGGCAGCTTACGCTGACGTGGCGGAGAGGGAGGGATTCGAACCCTCGAGGCTTTTAAGGGCCTGCCACGTTAGCAGTGTGGTGCCTTCGACCGCTCGGCCACCTCTCCGTAGCGCTGCAAGTATAGGAGAGAATAAACGCCGCGAGCCAGATGATTTCCGGAAGAAGATCTGCTTTCGAAAAAGATCAAAGTTCGAAAGAATAGCGTCATGCACCCCGCCCCTGCTTCCGTTTCATCTGTCCCCCACGATCCCTGGCACACGCTTGCCAGAGATCCCCTTCTCCATCTTCTGGGCACACATGCCGAGAACGGACTTGCGGAACAAGAAGCCTTCGAGCGCCTCAAGCAATACGGCGAAAACCGGCTCCAAGAGTCGCGGCGCGCTTCGGCGTGGAAGCTCCTTTTTTCGCAGTTCCAGAACGTCCTCGTCATCATCCTGCTCATCGCAACAGCGCTCTCCGGATTTCTCGGTGAAGAAGTGGAGGCGATCACGATCGCCGCGATCGTACTTCTGGCAGTGGTCCTCGGATTTGTGCAGGAATACCGTGCGGAGAATGCGATGGCGGCGCTCAAGGAGATGGCGGCGCCGACCGCAAAAGTGATCCGCGGAGGGGAGCAGGGCGAGATCCCCGCAAGCGGACTCGTGCCCGGAGATGTGATTCTGCTTGCCGCCGGCGACCGAGTTCCGGCAGACGCGCGACTCGTTCAAGAAGCGAACCTCCGCACCGAGGAGGCCGCGCTCACGGGAGAGTCTCTACCCTCGGAAAAAAGCACGGAAGCGATTACACAGAATGACGCGCCTCTCGGCGACCGCCGCAACATGGTCTACGGCGGGACGACGGTGAGCCACGGACGGGGAAAGGCCGTGGTGGTCGCGACCGCGATGCAGACCGAGTTCGGCAAAATCGCTACGATGCTCCAGAGCGTGGAGAGCGAAGAGACGCCGCTGCAGAAAAATCTCGACCGGCTGGGAAAGGCGCTTGCGCATCTGGCATTTGTCGTCGTGGTCATTATCAGCGCCATCGGATGGTTCCGGGGTGACAGTTTCATCGACATCGTCCTCTTTGGCATCGCCCTGGCTGTTGCCGTCGTGCCCGAAGCGCTTCCCGCGGTCGTCACGATCTCGCTCGCCATCGGCGTCCAGCGGATGGTGCGGCGCCATGCGCTCATTCGCAAATTGCCGGCCGTCGAGACGTTGGGGTGCACCTCGGTGATTTGCACCGATAAGACCGGAACGCTGACCAAAGACGAAATGACGATCCGCAAGATCTGGGTAGTGGGAAAACTCTACGACGTCTCGGGAGCGGGGTACGCGCCCGTTGGGTCCTTCAGCGAAAACGGCAAGACCGTGCATCCCCATGACGGCCTGGTGGAGCTTCTGCGCGCGGGTGTGCTTTCCTCGGATGCTAGGCTCATACAGGAAGACAACGGATTTGATATTGCAGGAGACCCCACCGAAGGCGCGCTCGTTGTCGCAGCCGCCAAAGCGGGTCTCTACCGCGGCGATCTCGAAAAGCAGGCGCCCCGCATCGGCGAGATCCCCTTCACATCGGAAACAAAGCGGATGGTGACGCTCCACGATACCGGCAAAGGGACAATCGCGTACGCGAAGGGCGCTCCTGAAATGCTCCTGCCGCTGTGCACTCGTATCTGGGGCGAGCACGGAGAGCGAATGATCAACGATGCAGAGCGTACGGAGATCCTCGCCGCCGCCGAAGCCATGGCGGGGCAGGCGCTGCGGGTGCTCGCCATCGCGCGCAAGGGCGACACCGATATCGCGAGATCCTCACCCGGAATGAAGTTCATCGGACTCGTGGGGATGATCGACCCGCCGCGCCCCGAAGTGCGCGGCGCGATCCGCGAATGCCACGATGCAGGCATCCGTGTCATCATGATCACGGGCGACCATCCTGTGACGGCGGAAGCGATCGCGCGGGAGCTCGGTATTTTACGCACCGAACGCGTCATCACGGGACTCACGCTTGAGAAGATGGACGACCTGCAGCTCGACAGGGAACTGAAGGACATCGCGGTATTTGCGAGAGTGTCCCCGGGAGACAAGCTGCGCCTCGTCACGGCGCTTCAGAAGCAGGGCGAAATCGTCGCGATGACGGGCGACGGGGTGAATGACGCCCCCGCGCTCAAGAAAGCCGACATCGGCATCGCGATGGGCATCACGGGAACGGACGTGACCAAGGAAGCGTCCGCGATGACGCTCACCGACGACAACTTCGCCTCCATCGTCGCGGCGGTGGAAGAAGGCCGCGGCATTTTCGGCAACATCAAGAAATACCTGATGTATCTCCTCAGCAGCAACATCGGTGAAATCATCATCATGACCGTGGCCACGCTCTTCGGGTGGCCGTTGCCGCTTTCTGCCGTGCAGCTGCTGTATCTCAACCTCGCCACGGACGGCTTCCCGGCGCTTGCGCTTGCCGTGGATCCTCCGGAACCCGATCTCATGCACCGCAAGCCGCGCGATCCGCAGGGAAGCATCTTCCAGAGAAGCACGGTGACTCTGATGCTCATCAGCAGCGTGTGGCTCGCCATTCTCATCATCGGCGCCTATCGGTGGTCGCTCCATACCGGCAGGACGCTTCCCGAATCGATGACCATCGCCTTCGTACTCCTCGTCGTCGCGGAATTCGTAAAGGCCTACAACTTCCGGTCCGACCACGTCAGTGCGCTGCGCGGTACCTTCAAGAACCGCTGGCTCAATGTCGCAATCTTGTGGGAACTGATGCTGCTCATGGCACTCGTCTACGTACCATTTTTCCAGAAAGCATTTGGGACGTTCGCGTTAGGCCTCCATGATTGGACACTGATTGTCGCCATGGCACTCACCATCATTCCCGTCCTGGAAACGGCGAAATGGATGGTCCGTCGGGAGTACTGAGGTACAATCCCCCCATGGTTCGCACAGTTCTTGGCATCGACCTCGGCGGAACGAAGATTGCCGCCGGCCGGTACAATGTACAAACATGGCAGTGTGAAGCGGAAGCCTCGGCATCAACGCACGCTAAAAAGGGATTCCCGTATGTTCTCAAGACGATCAGCGGGCTTGTGAAACAGCTCAAAACGCCGACGACGGCTTCCATCGGCATTGGCATTCCGGGGCTCGTCACCCGGCCTAAGGGAACGATTCTGAAGCTTCCCAATGTTCCCGGGGCGCAAGGTTTCACGCCCGCGCATGCCGCAGTGGCATTGGGGCTTCCTGTCACCTTTGAGAACGACGCCAACTGCTTCACGCTTGCAGAAAGCGTCGCGGGAGCAGGCAAGGGGCACTCGGTTGTCGTCGGCATCACGCTCGGCACAGGCGTGGGTGGCGGCATCGTGATCGACGGCAAGATTTTCACCGGCGCACACGGCTACGCCGCCGAAATCGGCCATATGCTTTTGCGCCCGGGCGAGACGCCGTATCCGATGGAGCATCCCCGCGGAGACGCGGAGGAATTTCTTTCGGGCACGGCGATGGGCAAGCGCTGCAAGGCGGCCGAAAATCCGCAAGAATATCTTGAAGGCTCAGTCTGCTCCTTCCTCCAGCCGCAAGTGTTTGAAGAAGTCGCATGGCTCTGCACGAGCCTCACGCATCTCCTTGATCCTTCCGTCATCGTCTTCGGAGGAAGCGCGGGGAGAGCGCTTGGACCTCATCTGGCGACGATCGAAAAAGAATTACAGAAGTGGATGCTTTCCGGAGTTCCGCTTCCCAAACTCGCTGTCGCTGAAAGAGAAGATGCGGGAGTGTTGGGGGCGGCGATGATCGCGAAGAATTGAAAATTGAAAATGGAAAATTGAAAATAAAGCACATCGCACAATTATCGCTTGCGTAATTTTCAATTTTCCATTTTCAATTTTCAATTATTTCCATTCCCCATGAAAAACTCCCTCCTTGTCCGTCCTCTCAAACCCATGCGCGCCGAAGAAATCCCGCTGCGCGACGACCAGATTTTGCGGGAGCCACTCGCGATGCAGTGCGTCCATGTACATCAGCGATCCGCTCAGGGCAGGGAGAGGAAGTGCTCTGCTCACGCCGATATTCACGATGCGGCGAAGATCCAGCTGGCGTTCTCCTCCGAGGCGATGGAGGAATGCATCGCGGCCCGACGCTGGTTTCTGTCCGTACATCTCTTGGAACATTCCCAGAGCGGATGAACGGATAATGCATCCGCCGCGCCAGATACGTGCAGTCTCCGCGAGATCGATCATCCATCCCTCGGCCTCACTTGCGGCTTTGATCAGCGCAAATCCCTGGTGATATGCAAGAAGGACACCGAGTTCGAGCGTTGCCGCGCTGAGCGACCGCAGCTTCATCGGGCGCGGGAGCGGATCGTGAATATCGATAACGTGCGGGAAAGCTTTGCCCTCTTTCCGGAGAGCCGCGTTGCTGGTGAGAAGCCTCGCTTCAACCGCTGCGGTAATTGTCGGCACCGGAACGCCATACTCCATCGCAGCAGCGACCGTCCATTTGCCAGTCCCTTTCTGGCCACCCTTATCGCGAATCATTTCGACCAATGGCTTTTTCGATGCGCCATCCTTTGCCGCGAAAATTGTTCCCGTGATTTCGACGAGGAACGACCGGAGCTCGGGAAGCGTGTTCCACGCGTCGAAGGTCTCTGCAAGCTGCGCATCCGTATAGCCGCCGATCGTCTTCAAGATGTCATAGATCTCGGCAATGAGCTGCATCACGGCGTACTCGATGCCGTTGTGGACCATCTTCACGAAGTGTCCGGCTCCGGCAGGACCCACGTGCGCGACGCATTTGCCCCCAAGCCCGTCATCCGCAGCCATCGACTGGAGCATCGGGAGGACTTCACGCAGCGCTTTCGGATCTCCGCCCGGCATCATGCTCGGACCTTTGAGCGCGCCTTCTTCTCCGCCGCTCACACCCA
>JBBTVH010000035.1:0-3736 GCA_038063355.1 Patescibacteria group bacterium
GCCGCTTCCCACGGAAACGTTTCCTCCCGGTTTGAAGGTGTAACCGCGCCACAGCCAAAGTGACTTGCCGCTTTGTGTGCCGATAAGAGAGTTACTGGTGGCACGGTAGACAGCATTCAGATCAGCGGCGGCGCTATTATCTCCGGTATTCAGGTGCGTGATGGTAAGCGGAAACGATCCGGAGTCACTGCGGGCAATGAGACTGTTGCGGTAGAGATCAAAATTCATAAGATCGCCGCCGCTGAGAGTCGTCACGGTTGCTGCGTCCTCGGTGGCATTGCGCAGATATGCCGTAACGACGGTACCGGCTCCGGAATGCGAGAGCGGGTAAATCACGTAGTAGCCCGTGGAGGTGGTGGCTCCGGTTCCACGGATCGATCCTCCATTGAAAGTGACGGCAACGACGCGGTTCGCACCGACTGGCGTTTTGCCGTCGTCGTTGTAGACGACGCCGCTGATGAACACGTTGCGGAAGGCGTAGCCGTAGGCGATGGGCGGCGGCGAAAAACTGATCTGCAGATTCGGCCGCAGCGCCACCCGTGTTTGCACCAGCACAAGCCCCAAAATGACTGCCGTGCATGCAGCGGTGAGGACGCCGGAAAGGATGTGCTTTTTCTCCATCAAATCCTTCTATTCTATCATTTTTTTGCATTTCTGTCGGCTGCGGATCCGTTGCTGAAATTACAGTTTCATGTTAAAATAACTTGCTAGCGGAAGAATGTATTATCTTGCTAGAATTCACGAAATGACAGCGTCTGATCGACTCCAGAAGCGGCTTACCAAGATTGTCTGTACGTTGGGACCTGCATGTTTCTCGCCAGATCAACTGGAGGGTCTTGTCAAGTCTGGGATGAATGTCGCGCGTCTCAACCTCACGCACGCGAGCGCCAAAAAGCAGCTCCCCATCGTGCATCTGGTGAAGGAAATCCGCAGCAAGCATCCCATCGGCGTCGGCATTCTTCTCGATGTCCGCTGTGCACAGGTACGTACCGGAGTCGTCGAAAAGCCGATCATGATCGCGAAAGGTCAGGAGGTCTGCTTCGGCGTGGAGAAGCTCCGGAAGGAATCGGAAAAGCACGCCTTCGTCAACGTCGATTATCCGGCCTTCGGAAAAGACGTCCGCAAGGCGGAGATCCTGCTTCTGGATAACGGGGAGATGTCCTTTGACATCGTCTCGATCAGCAAGAGCGGACTCGTGAAGGCGAAGGCCCGGCAGGACGGAACAATCGGCTCGCGCCGTCACGTGAATATGCCGGGAGCCGATATCAGCCTGCCCACGTTTACCGACGCCGACTGGGAAGATATTGAAACCGCAGCGGAGGAAGGCGTGGATTTCCTTGCCATCTCCTTCATCCGCACGGGAAAAGACATTGCCGATGTGCAGGCATTTCTCCGGAAGAAGAAAAGCCCGATCCGCGTCATGGCCAAAATTGAAACACGTCAGGCCGTCGCCAACTTCAAAGATATTCTCCGCGAAAGTGACGCCATCATGGTGGCCAGAGGTGATCTCGGCGCGGAACTTCCCTTCGAGCAGGTTCCCGTCATCCAGGATGAGATCGTGGCGCAGTGCCGGGCCGCCGGAAAGCCTGTCGTCGTTGCCACGCACATGCTCGAGAGCATGATCGAGCATCCGCTTCCTACGCGCGCGGAAGTTACGGACGTCGCACATGCCGCAACCATCAGGACCGATACGACGATGCTTTCCGGCGAAACCGCTTCCGGACGCCATCCTCTGGTCGCTGTCGACGCCATGGACCGGATTCTGCGGGCAACCGAACAGCATCTGCGTGAAGTCGACGGGCAGGACATGCCCGCCGTGACCTCCGACGTGGAAGCGCGCGCCCAGTCTGCAGTTCTTCTCGCGCGATCTGTCGGAGCCTCTGCCATCGTCGTCATGACGAAGTCGGGAAAGAGCGCCGAGGCCATCAGCAAGTTTCGCCCGATGATCCCGATCATCGCGATCACCGACGATGAAACGATTTGGTCACAGCTCTCTCTTCACTACGGTGTCTCGTCGCTCCTCTGCTCCTTCAAGGGTGAACTTGAGGACTCCGTCATCCGCGGCATGAAGGAGGCGGTTGGGGCAGGACTTCTAGGGGAAGGCGACGAAGTGGTTCTTGTCACGGGGACCGAGATCACGGGGGGTAGTGTGATCAGCATTCAAGCTAGAGAGGTACGTTAAATGGTTAAATGGCTAAATGGTTAGCAAGCAATATTTGAGATGGTTGTCGCAACGACTGCCTGTCGCTTGCGAGCCATTTAACCATTTAACAATTTTATTTATCCCAGTTGTGCCACGGCATCTCCAGCTCATCGAGCGGAATGTCATCCAGCGACACCGGACCGTTTGTTCCGTTGATCAAGGACAGAATGCGTACTCGGAAAACGTACCCTGCAGCCCCGAGAAGTGCAAACAGGATCGTTCCGAAGATACTCAGAATGCCCTCAGAAGTACTCAGGAAGGGTCGCACCGTGCACTGGGCCGTACAGCGGTCTCCGCCATCGCAGCCTTCGGCTTCATCCACCACACCGTCCCCGCAGAATGCCATGCGGCAATCCATGCGGCAGGCGCCGGGCGCTTCGTCGGAATTGCGATCGCCGTCGTCGCACTCTTCGCCGGTTTCAGCGACTCCGTCGCCGCAGACAGTTTCTTTTTCACAGTGACGCGTGCAACCGTCGCCGTTTGTGCTGTTGCCATCGTCACAGGCTTCCTTGGATTCCAAAACGCCGTTGCCGCAAACCGGCAGCCGACAGGTATTGGGGCACGCGTCGTCTTCGACAAAGTTGCCGTCGTCGCATTCCTCTTTTCCTTCGCGCAAGTTGTCTCCGCAGACGGGAATCCTGCAAGTATTGGGACAGTCATCAAACGAGTGCTGATTGCCGTCATCGCACTGCTCGGCGCCTTCTTTTACGCCGTTGCCGCAAACCGGCAGCCGACAACTGTTGGGGCAGGCATCCCCATCCAGGCGATTCGCATCGTCGCATTCCTCGCGCCCCTCGACGACTCCATCGCCGCAGGAAGAAAGTTTGCAATCGTTGGGGCAGTCGTCAAACGAATTCTGATTGCCGTCGTCGCACTGCTCGGGTCCTTCTTTCATGCCGTCGCCGCATGCGGGCGCACGACAGTCATTCGGACAAGTATCAAAATTGAACGTATTGCCGTCGTCGCATTCCTCCGATCCCTCCTTCATGCCGTCGCCGCATTGCGAGAGGCGGCAATCGTTGGGGCAGTCGTCGGTATTGTTCTGGTTGCCGTCGTCGCATTCCTCGCGGCCTTCACGGATATTGTCGCCACAGACCGACATCCGGCAATCCGTGGGACAGTCATCAAATGCATTAGTATTACCATCGTCGCATTCCTCTTTCCCTTCACGAAGTCCGTTGCCGCAGTCCGGAACGCGGCAGTTATTCGGGCAGTCGTCACGGTCGTTGAAGTTCCCGTCATCGCACTGCTCGGTGCCCTCCTTCACGGCGTCGCCACAGACGGCAAGGCGGCAATCCGTGGGGCACGCGTCGAAGCTGTTGCTGTTTCCATCGTCGCATTCCTCTTTTCCTTCGCGCACGGCATCTCCGCAGATCGCGAAGCGGCAGTCATTGGGGCATGCGTCGAAGTTGAACGTATTGCCGTCGTCGCATTCCTCGTCAGTCTCCTTGATGTTGTTGCCGCAGGTCGTTGCCGCGGCCATGTGCTGCACGGGAACCGAAGGTGCTGCGGTCTGGGCTTCAGTTGAAGAAA
>JBBTVH010000036.1:0-5304 GCA_038063355.1 Patescibacteria group bacterium
AAAGGAGGCATTATTCACGGATGAGGATCTGGCGGCCATCATCAAAGAGGCTGCCGGCGTCAGTGCTCCCGGAAAGGGATCTCTCGAAAAAACTAATCCTTTGGCTCTCCAGTACCTGCCGGATTCTATAAAGAAGACGGACGAGTACCGCGGATGGATGGTGGAGGCCGCAACGCGCGATGGCGGTGTCCTCCTCTTTGCCGCCGCCGAGTACGATGCATTCTGGAAGGGCGCTGACGCACCAAACACGTATGCTAAGTTGTGTGTGAACTCAGTGAACCAGTCACCAGCGCTTTTCTTTCATCAGTATCAATGGTTGAAGCCGAGCAACGCAGCGTCACTCATAGCTGTAGAAACCGCGCTGACATCTGAAGCGAGAATTGCCATTGTCCGTGCAATGACGGAGGCCAATCTTGTGGCATTCAATCGACTCCCCGGTGGTTATGCGAGCTTCATTGAGAAGCTCATTACAAAAGATTCCGCAGCGGCGCTGACTGTCGTAAGAAACACAGTACTGTTTGGTCTTATCAAGGATCATGACGAAAGATTGTATAAGCAACTGAGAAAGATTCTTTCTGCATCAGACGCAGATGCTCGATGGGTTCGCAGCATGTTCCCCGATGTCATGAATGACGAGGATCTGACTGCAGAAATTCTTGCCCAATTGAAAACAGCTCTCGAAAAAGGAGATTATGCAGCTGTTCGTGATGGAAGAGTAGACCTTGAGAGCGTCCCCGAGCATGTCTGGAGGACGCCTGCCAACAAGGAGCTCTTCGTCAAGATTTTCTCTACGCAAGGCGATCTCTTCGCTCACGCGCCGTCATGGATGCAAGGAAAAAAGGAGTATGCGCTCCCGATCATCATCAACAATGCCAGCGCGTATGTTCATGCTTCGGAGTTTGTGCGCAGTGATCCAGAGGTTCTCTATGCCGCCTTGCTTGCAGAAAAGAAGAACCATAAAGGGGAAATGCAATGGAAAGATGTGCCAGTGTCTCTGCAGAATCGTTTACGTGACGCAGGATTCAATGGGGTCGTAACAGACTACGATAACATGCTGCGCGTGTTGATTCTCGGATTGGATGCAAAGAAGGCACCCCTTACACCCAAGCAAGTCCACTCCTTTATGGACAGCTGGACTCCTAAGATGCGCAAGGACAAAGAACTGGTGACGGCATATCTGGAGCGCGCTCTTCCGGGGCATCCCGAGTTTTACCTCGATGCGTCGCCGCTGAAAGGTGACAAAGACCCGGGGCTTCGCGATGACTTCTTCTTCGCTCGGAAGATGGTCGGCGTCAATCGGAATGTACTCGGATTTATTACCACTGAGCAGCACAAGGCTTTCGATGCCTCTCACAAACTGGAATATAGAGCAATGATATCTTCAATCGTTCGCTTCGATCCTGATCTCTTTGAAAAAATTCCTGAAGAGATGCGGAATCAAGCAGAATTCATCATGGACATCATCATGCAGTCCGGCAGACCCGAGCTCCTGCAATTTGCTCCGGAGTCCGTGCGGAGCGATATTCCGTTCCTTGTGTCGGTCTTGCAGGGAATGGTGAACAAAGGTGCTCCTTTAGCAACACTCAGAGAATTCTTTGGTATTCTTCCGGAAGATACACAGACAGAGGTGCTTCTCAGCGAAAATGGCACGCTTCTTCTGAAACTTCTGGAACTATGTATCGGGGCGGAGGCTCTGGTACCACCTATGGCGTTACAGGGTGATCTGCTCAATAGGATCGTTCTGCAATTCAAAGATGCCGAAAACCGCGGTCGCATGTCCGCAGTATTGCTGCGCGCAACACCGACCGCACGATGGAAGCACCTAACCGAGCATCCTGAAGATATTGTCTATCTCTTTGAAAATAATCCATCTGGCATTGCCAGAGTTGTGGACAATTCACTCATTACCGTTGATTTGCTCGCAACGCTTGCAGAGGGGTACAAAGACAGCGATATTGCTCTGCTCTTTCAGGAGATGATTGCCGTGAAGCCGATGGCGCTTGTGGGCCTTCTGCGTCGCAGGAATGAGCTTTGGGATGTGATCGGTTCAAGCATGCAGGAACGTGTCATTGCCATTCTCGATGTGGATACATTGATTCTTCTTCGCGATGGAACACAAGCACGTGAGAAGGAGCGAATGGGACGAGACATCGGCAAGGCTTTGGACGATCTACGGGTGTATCGCCAGGAAGCCCACTATCTTATGAGTTTGGATCCGAATCTGGGCAAGGTTTCTATTACGTGGACCGATAGAAAGCGTTATACAGCCGAGCATCTCTTCAAGTGGCTCGATAATGAACGGGCTCCTGCCATCATCGATAAAGCGAAGAAAGGGGAGGCAAAGCCGGCGGATATTTACAAAGAAGTGGAAAGCCTTCGCTCACTCGTCCAAGTGTTGCGCACGTGCGTCAATCCCGTCACTGCGAATAAGGATGCTCTGAAACAGCCGTTCAATAGCAGCATAAATGCAGATGGCATTGGTCAGGGTGAAAAGACCGGAGAGGTTCCAGCCCGTATTGCAGCGCTGGGGGCCTTGATCGATGTGCAGCAGGGGAAAATTCTCTCACGCAACGCCTCTGCGGCTGACAAAAAGAAGGCTGCGGAATTTCTGCAGTCTATGAAAGACGAATACACAGTGCAGCTTCGGGATCTCATCACAAAACTTTCTGATATAAGTCTTCGCGGCTACAGCGCAGATCAGCTTCGCAATTACCTTCGCAATGTAGATGCGATATACAGTGCAGCGTATGATCATGCCAAAAACTCCACAGATCCGTTTGATAAGAAGATATTGGAGAAAATGATCGTTGAAATTGCGCAGTTAAGATTGCAGGCGAGGCAGGGACTGCGAAGAGCGACAGAACCTCCAAATGTCCGTGACAGCGAAGCATTGTACGATCTTGATGCTGCATCCCTACAACTCATTGATGTTGTCGCAAAGGAGCTCAAAGTGGATCGCGTGAAATTTGCAAAAGCACTCGATGCACAGGGCACACGCAATGCGCTCATCCTCAGCCAGGAATATCTCCCGATGCTCAAAACTCCGCAGCAGTGGGACAAGGTCATTGCCATCGCAGAAGCTTTCGGTGGTTCACGGGCGTCACTCGCAGGGGATATAGAAGCAGGAAGACTCAATGTGTTTGCCAATTGTCTGATGCTCTCTCAGGAGAAGCATTCTGCCGAGATTATCAAGGCTATTAGTGCCGATGAAAGCTTTCCGTTGGCCCTCTATGGGGGGCCGGGCACCCTGGACATTCAGGAGCACCGTTCTATGATTATCATGGCAAGTCGCGAAATGGGATCAACATTCTATACTGACAAGCTCACGACGATTTGGCAGGCTATCCGTGCCCGCCAGCTGAAGTCCTTTAACAGCAGCCCGGATATTCTCAACGACGGCATAACTAAATCCGCAAAGATCATAGATGTCTTCGTTATCGCCGAGGATGACGGAGAGGAGGGCGCAAGCCGGCAGGTGATCGCACGATCCGCAGACCTCACTGCGGCTCTCAACAGACAAACAGGAGTCAGCGGTGCAACAGAGTCCCGCCTGGTAGCCGACAGACAGCAATTTGGAAAAGCATTACAGGAATTCAAGGATCGTGCCAACGATTCAAAATACGCAAGTGACGGTGACAGACACTTGGTTCTCCGCATCATGACGCATGGCATGCCGTCGAGTAATGGGCTCAACATCGATCCAGGCGCAATCGCAAGCGGGCTGAATCCGAAAGAAGCTGCTGCAACGACAATCCTCTACACATCATGCTCCGGCGGCAGACAACTGACCGAAATGTTTGGAAAGACGCTCAAGGGTTCAAAGGTGAATGTCCTCTCGGAAGTTGCCGGTACGGTTACCCCGATTCATACCGATGACATGATCGATGCCAAAATTGAAGGGGCGTATGAGAAAGATCCAGACGGTAATTTTGTCGCCGACTTCAACGGTGACGGCGTGGTGAGCTTGCCCGAAGCGTTTCACTGGCTCGACCACAATTCCAGTTTCCAGGATCCGCAGGGATTTGGACCGGGAGGCAAGCAGTTTACGAGCTTCGAGAGAGGGGCAGACGCAGGAGGAGTCGTGTAATCAGCTTCCGGCCATCAGATCATCTTGAACCCAATCCGCCGTTTCTTTTTCGGAAGTGCCGGAATCATCAACCGGCGAATCGCATCAAAGACAGCTTTGAACTGTGCGTCGTATTTCTGCTCCAGTGCTTCCAGCTTCTTGGCCAGGTCTTTGTTTGTGGCAAGCAGCTGACGGAGCTTCACAAACGCCCGCATGATGGCAACATTGACGACAATCGCACGCTCACTTTTGAGAACGCTACTGAGCATCGCGACTCCTTGCTCGGTGAAAACGTACGGCAAATATCGGCGACCGCCGCGTGCGGCGTTTGAGATTCCAATTTGGAATCTCAAATTGTTCCACTCCGTCTTCGACAGTTGGAACATGAAGTCCGGAGGGAACCGGTTTGCGTTGCGTTTGACCGCTTTGTTCAAGTTGAATGTTTCGACTTGGTACAAATCTGCCAATGTACTGTCGAGCATCACTTTGTGACCTCGAATCAATAGAATCGACTGCTCAATTCTTGCGGCGGGAATTAAATGCTGCGTCACGCCCGAAACCTATGGGGGCTCACGGAAACGGGCAAGGTGTACAAACGTACAGCCAAAAAGAGATTCAGCTGTTCATAGGCGTATATTGGGTAGAAGAGCTCATTCAAATTTTGAAGAATCTCTCCTACAAAGCCATGTCGTCTTTGCAATACAGATGCTCTCACGATTGAGAGGCTGTCCGAAGGGTTTCGTCCCGGGGAAATGCCTTTCTTTTTAGAAAGAGGCATTACGCAATGCCCAGCATCGCATGCGTTCCCGTCCGTAACAGCTTGATGGTATTGTCTTCTTTCTTCAAAAGAACGATCCAGTTCTGACGAATGTGGATGTCCCAGACGCCTTTCTGATCTCCGAGGAGCACATGCGCTTCGTATTGCACGGGAAGTGGCCATGTTTGGCAGCTACGGAGAAACTCCGCAAACGGCTCCATCTTCCATCCGGATTTCTTCAGTCGCGCCAGATCCTTGTCACACTGATGATGGAAGTCGATCTTCATAGAGCCATCAAGTGCTCAATAGCTTCTTCAGAAGTATCGAACGATAGGATGTTTTCTTTATCATTGGCCAGCCTCGTCAGCTCCTCTTCAAACTCCGGCGTGTACCCGTTGACCGTCCGGAATTTCAGCGGAATGGCGCCTTGGTCTGCGATCTGAGTAAAGTAGAGACGAACGGCCGTACTCACATCAAGGCC
>JBBTVH010000037.1:0-1170 GCA_038063355.1 Patescibacteria group bacterium
GCCAGAGACCTAAGTCTGCGAGATTGCCGAGGATGTCGCAGAGGGTTTTGTTGTTCATGGGACATCTATACGAGCGCATTGCAGCAGGATCAAGAAGGAGACCTTCTCAACATCGATATGCACATTCAGGTCCTGAGCGGAGAACATCCCTCTCAAAAGGAGCACCTGGAACATCCACGTGCATTCCCATGGTCTTCTGATCAATCGCAACGCCTCGGCGCACTGAGAAGTTTCAGCGGCCTTTTGCGGGTGCGGTGTTCTCGGCTTCTTGTCGGTGTAACAGAAACTGATACGGCTTCTTCGCCTAGCTCCCCGCATACTCCGCGCCCACACGCGAAGTACGCTTGATCGAAGATTGAGGGGCGAGATAAAGAAGGCCTAGTTTCCCCTTCACTCTGGCTCGATCTGTTTCGCTTGTGTAGCATTCCTCCGATCGGGACGTAGCTCAGTTGGCTAGAGCGCACGGTTCGGGACCGTGAGGCCGGAGGTTCAAGTCCTCTCGTCCCGACCATTATTTTTTCTAGACCCCTTCTTGACAGAGAGCGAAAGCGGATTACCATCGCCCCAGATGCGCACTCTGCGCTCCATGATCAGCATCATCATTATTCCGACGCCAGGCGCCCGGAGATGATCTGAACCATGAACTCTTCATCCCGTCCGCGCCAAGAAGGCGCGGTTTTTGTATCTGTTCCCTTTTTCTCTCTATGCGTATGCCAAGTGCACACCGCGGATCCCGAAATCAGGCTTCTACCCCTTGTCTGAATATGCAAGAGTCCGAGCCTCCACATTTGTGTTTTGGGAATGACAGCCAAGCGCATTACAACGTCCCCGTCGGGGATCGAGAAGCATATGTGCTCCTCGGGTGTCCGAAGGGATTGCGCCCCAAAGACCACGAAGCATTCGCAAGCGCCCTAGAGCAGCTACGGAGAAAATTGCAAAGAACAATGGAAATGCTTCCAGGGTACGAAGATCAGCCGCACGTTACACCCGATCTACGTGTGTATCAGCCCGGAACCTATGCGGACTATGGAAGCAGCAACATGCTTTCTCATGGCCCTACACCGAAGGAGTACTATCAGTTGTATTTTCATTACGGCTCGCACAGTGTGGAAATGCAATTCCCCAGCGATGTTCGCAACACGAGAACCACGCAAAGAGCCGTAAACCGAT
>JBBTVH010000038.1:0-1234 GCA_038063355.1 Patescibacteria group bacterium
GCGCCCGAAAATTTGCTCCAGGACGCCACACACATCTACAAAGTGGCGGACGGCAGCATCTACTTCCTGGACCCCGTGGGAGCCCGTGTCATTGTGGTTACCGATGGCGGCGCCACGGGCGAATCTTCGTACGTAAAGCAGTATGTGCTCGAGGGAGACCAGATCGGCAAGCTGATCGATCTGTATGTGGATCCGGATGAAACACGCGTCTACGTCATCGATGAGAAGCGTATTTATGCTGTTGATCTAGGGACGAAGTAAGACGATTTACGATTTACAATTTTTGGATTTACGATTTGCTGCCGTGCGCAAAAAATCGTAAATCATCAATCGTAAATCGCCAATTCGCTACAATGGTTTCATGCGCGTCCTCCTCTTTGGCACCTTCGACCACCTCCATCCAGGACATGAATTTGTTTTGAGTGAGGGGGCGAAGCGCGGCGAACTTCATGTTGTCGTCGCGCGTGATATCACTGTCGAGCGCATCAAGGGACACAAGCCGGAACAATCGCAGCAGGAACGGATGCAGGCAATCGTCGACCACTTTTCTGGAGCGAAGGTCATATTGGGGGATCATGAGAACTATCTCACGCCCGTGAAAGTGATCGCCCCGGATCTTATCTTACTTGGATACGATCAGAAGTTGCCGCCGGGGGTTGAGGAGAGCGATCTTCCGTGTCCGGTGGAACGATTAGATGCGTTTGAGCCGGAGAGATTTAAGAGCAGTCTGAAGAGAGGGCAGAAAGGGTAGGAAGGGCAGAAAGGGCAAAATCCCCTTTCCTACCATTTCTGCCTTTCCTGCCTTTTCTCACTTCAAAGCAAACGTCAAATCTGCTATACTATCTCGATACCCACACAAACCATGTCCAACCGTCCTTCCCTCATCAAGCAACTCGTTGGTGCCGTCATCGGTGGCTCGCTTGGGCTTCTCGTCTATACCGCCTACGAGCACTCGTCACCAACTGTGATCGCATGGCTCACGATCCCGCAGAAGGATCTTGCAAGTAACGGCGAAGGATCACGTATGGCGGACAATGATCCCAACAACAAAGAGAATATCCGCTTTGAAGCCCGCGCACGCGAGATCGCCCAAGAATTTGGTGCAGCCTATAAAAATTATCAGGTGAAGGAAGCAGCCCCGGCATCTTCCGCTGCAAGTTCGGAGAGTGCTTCTTCCGAGGCCAATACATCGGGAGTCGCCCCTTTCGAGGGGGCCATGGAGGAAGAGGCAGCT
>JBBTVH010000039.1:0-4910 GCA_038063355.1 Patescibacteria group bacterium
GCAGAAGAAAGTGTTCGAGGCGGTGGTGGAAGCGAAAGATGCAGCCGTCGCGGCGAACAAGCCGGGCGTCTCGGTCCGTCATCTCGATCAGGTCGCACGGGAGGTCCTCAAGCGGTACAAGTTCGAACAGTACTTCTGCCACGCGTTGGGGCATGGCGTGGGGCTCGAGATCCATGAGGGCGTCACGCTCTCGCAAAAAGCTCCCGATCAAAAGCTCTTGAGGGGAGAGATCATCACGATTGAACCGGGGGTGTATCTCCCGGGGAGGTTTGGGATGCGGGTGGAGGAGGAGATTATTGTAGGAGCCTAATTGCTGTATTGCTGAATTGTTCGCAAGCGGATGCTGACAATTCAGCAATACACCAATACTGACATGTCATGTAAACCGTACAGACCACCCTGCTTTTTTTTGCTAGAATAATGAGAAAACATGAAACACACATTTCCTCTGCGCATGCGCTCTCTTGTTGCGCTCCTCGCGTTCATCGCTCCAATGAATGTGTCCGGACTGGATCCGAATGCTCCGTATGAACAGGAGTTCATCCTCACGGCGTACTACTCGCCGCTTCCCGGGCAGTGTTGTTACGTACGTGGCGGATATGAAGCGGACAAGATTCTTAATGGCGAAGGACACACCGCGGCCGACGGCACGGCGGTGTATCCGGGTATGCTCGCGGCGCCTCCGGTCTATGGATTTGGTACCGAAGTCACGCTCCCGGGTCTCGGCACCCTCACGATCCACGACCGCGGCGGCGCCATTCAGGTGCTTGATTCCGGCGCACATCGTCTCGATGTGTGGGTCGGACACGGCGAAGAAGGACTTGCCCGCGCTCTTGCGTTCGGCGTGCAGCGCATCCGCGGCACGGTGTACCCTGTCGGGTCGAGGCAGCCCGGAAACGATTTCGATCTCGCGCGGCTTCCCGCGCCGATGGCACGGCTCTCGCCCTTCGGCGTGCAAACGGAAAATCTTCTCGCGCTCACGCCCAAGCTCGGCGATCGCAATCTCTCCGCGGCAATCCTTCAGGATCATCTCCGTTCGGCGGGGTACTTCCCCCGTCCTTCCTCCGGATACTTCGGTCCGGAAACACAGGAGGCACTCGCGAAGTTCCTCAAAGATTTTTCATTGAGCGAACCATCGGATCATCTGACAGAAACCGCCGCCGCCTATCTTCTTGCAGCCGGTCGACGGAGCGACGCTTTGATTCCGATCAATGGCGTCGTCGAGAAGGGGAGCGCCGAAGACCGTATCGCACAGTCGCAGAGAATCCTGCGGTTTATTGGTTACTACGCCGGCCGCACCGCTCGCGTATACTCGCTTGCGCTTCACGGAGCTATTCTCCAGTTCCAGCAGGAGAAGGGGCTTGTGGGTACCGCTATCGATCCCGGCGCCGGACGTATCGGACCGATGACCAAGAAGGCGCTTCAGGCAGAGTGGAACCGCAGGCACGTTGCGCTCACGGCGGACAAATATCTCACCGTGCATCACGTGGAACTGGCGATCCTTGAAAAAGGAAAGACTCTCGATATGTTCCTCGCAGAAGGACATACCGGACCCCGCGTGCGCCTTCTCCAGCATCTTCTCGCAGAGCGCGGATACTTCCCCGAAGAAAAGATCAACGGCAACTTCGGAGCGCTTACGCGTTCCGCGGTGATGGAGTACCAGCGTGCGGAAGGAATCATCACATCGTCTTCCGACGACGGCGCAGGATCGGTGGGCCCTGAAACATTGCAGGCACTGCGCAGGGAGGAGAGAGCGAAGGCATATCGGATTGTGCGGGCGCAGGGGTGGGATGCGCTGTAGCTTGACAAGATAACAATATAATGGATAGGATCTCCTTACATGAAGAATCTTTCTTCCGCATGGGTATTGGCCGCAGCCTCGCTTGTAGGCGGGGGTTGCGAACGAGGGAATGTTCCGCAAGTGTCTCCTGCGCAGGTAGATGCTCGTATAGCAGAGAAGAGCAAAGCAGAATCCTTCAAAATGCAACAGGTGATCACTACTCAAAGAGAATTCATCCCACCAAGAGAGTTTTTTAAGAAGCACGCGCCCAGTTCTGGCATACGCAGTATAGAAAGCGTTGATGCTGATGGCACTGTCCACACTGCACCGGAAATTGTTGAATTAACGGAAGACGAACTCAAAAGACAAATTGATGTCCTGTTACAAGCATCTGTTCGTGATCCAAAGACCGGAGAAGAGGTTTCTATGTTTCGTGGAAAATACGAGTCACTTCCTCCTCATTTACAAGAGTACGTAGATCTCATGGAACAACATGGTAATCCGCAACAAAAAGAATTTGCCAGTTCCATACAAGCAGAAAAAGCAGTTGAATAGTTGAAGGTGTGGTCTATTGAAGTCTGCTGCGGCTTTTGTAGAACTCTGTAGATGTTGGTGCCTGCGGTTCGGGCATTTTCAATGGTTCCTGCAATAGTAAATCCAATGCAAATCTGACACACTTTCCCCGTGAAAAATCTTCTCGCGATTTTCATCGTGTTGATCATGGGAATTCCGCTTGCCTATGCGGAAGGAACGATCTCCCGCGGGGACGGATTTTTGCTGCTTTGGGGGAGCATCAACCGGGCTGTTTACGACACCCGCGAAAAGCCGTTTTCCGATGTCGTGGAAGGGGACAGAGGCGAGCGTGAAATTACCTACGCAAAAAACCGCGGACTCCTCGATGGCGATAGTGATTCCCGCAGTCCCGGCGACGGCGCATTTCATCCGGACGATCCGCTCACGATGGAAGATGCATTGCTTTGGCTCTATCGCACGCGCAACGTCGAGGAACTCGATGCGATGCAGCGCGAGCATCTTCCGGAGATGATGGAGCGCTATTCGATTACGAGCACATCCGATCTCACTGTCTCTGCATCGGAAGAACAGCTTTTAGAAATGATGCGTTTACTCGATCAAAAGCTTCGCGACGAAGTCCACGAAGTCAGTCTCTACGGCGAGCAATTCCACGGCGACGGCACGGCCTTCGGCGAGAAGTTTGACATGTACGCGCTCACGGCCGCACATCGGAGTTTTCCGCATAATACTCTGGTAAAAGTGACAAACGTCGAGAATGAAAAGACCGTCACCGTGCGCATCAATGACCGCGGGCCGTATGTGGAAGGACGTGACATGGATCTGAGCGTCGCGGCATTCACGACGATCGCAGAACGTTCCAAAGGCGTGATCAACGCGCGCTTCGAGCGCCTCGGTGACGCAACCCTCGTTTCGGGATGCAGCTTGGCTCCTGATGCGGAGATCACCGAAGCACCACGCCTTCAACAGCGCCTCACCCGCGACGTGCGCTTCCAGCGCGGCATTCCGCATCGCCAGGCGGTGGGATCTGCGCTCGTCCTGAAAGCCAACAAATGGTTCGTGGTCCGCGGCGTCCTGTACCCCGACGGGCGGTTTGTGCGCATGCAGGACTGGGTGTCGCCCGAGGAGCATTTCAGCTTC
The DNA here is from genome assembly GCA_038063355.1 of Patescibacteria group bacterium. Taxonomy (GTDB): domain Bacteria; phylum Patescibacteriota; class Gracilibacteria; order Peribacterales; family Peribacteraceae; genus 2-12-FULL-55-11. The sequence continues at coordinate 3,452 of JBBTVH010000039.1, forward strand.
ACGCCGTCTTCCGGCGGCGACTACGTCTTTACCTTTACGACGGCGAAAGGAGTGAAGCGGGAGATGCGGATGGAGGTGATTGAATGCATAAAGAAAAATGCATAAAGCAAAAAAAGCCCTTTTCCTTTATGCTTTATCCATTATGCATTTCTCGCGTAATGCGTAGAGATGTGGTAGAATAATAGGAAACCCGTGCTCGCGCTCCTCCGCATCCTCTTCTGGCCGCTCCTGTGGGTCGTCGTCGCTCTCAGTACGACGATCGTCAACGCTCATATCTGGATCGATCTGTGGGAGTGGTACCGGGTGGATCCTGTCAATAACACTGTCTTCATCGCCTCGCTGTATTTCGCCTGGGCGATTGTGAAGCGGGTGATTCGCTTCGCGATGGCGCACTTCGAAAGCCGCAAGCTCGTTTCCATGAAGGTGGTGCTGCCGCGGTCCGATACAAAGCTCGACCAGGAGAAGCGCACGGAAAAAGATTTCAAAGAAAAAGTCGCGGTGATGGAGCAGCTCTATCGCGCGCTTTGGGAAGTCCGCAACCTCGACTTCTGGCAGTCCATCCACTTCTGGATCACACGCGATATCCGCATCAGCTTCGAGATGTATGTGGAGAAGGGGCAGCTGCTGTTCTATGTCGTCACGCAGCCGAAGTTTATTTCCATTGTGGAAAAACAGATCACCGCTTTCTACGGCGATGCCGAGGTGACATTGGAGCCGACGCCTGAAGTGCGGCCCAAGGGCTACAGCATGATCGGTTACTACCTCAAGTTTCAGAAGAAATTCTGCTACCCGCTGCGCACGTACGAATTCATGCAGGATGATCCCCTCAACGGGCTCAGTAACGTGCTTTCCAAAATGGAGCGCGATGAAGTGGCCGCCATCCAGATCGTACTCACGCCGGCTCTCAGCAAGAAGTGGAACAGGAACGCCAAGCGCGCCGCGAGTGCCGGATTCAAAGGAAAGAAGGAGGGCATGTTCGCGCACATTCCCGTTCTCGGTTTCCTTCTGAGCGGCCTTTCCGAATTCACCTCCTCAAGTACCAATGCTCCCGGCGCCAAGGGCGGCGACTCCTTCGTGCGCATGGTGCAGCCGGAGGAAGAGCTCTACAAGCGCATGGCGGAGAAGGGAGGCATGAGCTTCTACCACGCCAGCATCCGCATCATGGCGTCATCCAAGAGCACGCAGCGCGCCACGGAACTCACCAACAACATCCAAGTCGCTTTCAACGCGTTCAAGGACCTCTACGGCAACGTGCTTGTGAACAAGCGGATGTTCATCGATTTCCTGCCGCACGCGCTGAATGCGCCCGTCATCCACTGGCTTTGGAAGAATCGCGTCAACTGTTACCTGCACAAGGAATGCATGCTCACGGAGAAGGAACTCGCCGGGCTCTACCACTTCCCAGACAGCCGCTACAACAAGATGCCGATCATCCAGTGGATCACCTACCGCGTGCTCC
>JBBTVH010000040.1:0-9216 GCA_038063355.1 Patescibacteria group bacterium
ATATTCCATGTCGTTCTCAAGCGAATAGTCGACATCGCCGCGGAACTTTTCCCGGTAGGACGCGTACTGCATGAGAAGTTCTTCCCACCTCTTGCGGCGGTAGTACGCTTCGGGCCCCCCAGTCGCGTCGATCGTTTCGCCGTCCTTCATGATTGCGGCGCGGTCGAGTCTCCATTCGTTCGCAGCCTCCTCGAGCATTCCCTCGATGGAGTCCTCTGTGCCGATGCCGCGTTCCGTGGCGATCCGCTCGAGTTCAGACTGCTGCTCGTTGAATGTCCCTGTGAGGACCAGGTAGCGTTCCGTGAGTGCATCGACAACGAGGTGGCCGAACTCGTGGTCGAAGGTGCGTGCGAGCCTCACTGCATCAACGACTCCCAAACTGTCGGTATGGCGCTGGCGGTTGAGGTAAATCTTCTGCTGTCCGTAGTCGCAGTAGCCGTTGCATGCGGTTTCCGTGTCTTCCGCTTGCTCTATTGTCGGAAGATTGTTGATGAAGGCGAGCGCATCTTTTAACTGATCTATCTCCCCGCGCATGACATGGAGCTGTGCGCCGGCGGCACGAAGAAGATTCTCAAGCGTGGACCGCTCGTCAGGGTCCGCATCTGCACGGAGTGTTTCGAGCGCTCCGCGGGCTTTTTCATACGAAAGCTTTGTCCGGAGAATATTTCCTTTGACGCTACGTACCTCCTCGTCGAGTTTTTCGGGGATCCCCGCGGTGTGGCAGGCGTTGGAGTTCTGGATGCGGGATGCATGGAGGTCTTTCTCGATCGTAACGATGATTTCGGAAAGCTCCCCGGACTGCCGTTCGAATTCCTCGGGGGTGGCCCCTCTGAGCGGTAGCGAGAAGGCGCGCTGATAATCGCGTGAGAGCAGCCCTTCGATTGCGGGCATGAGGCGGCTGACCGTTCCCTGGACATACGAGAGTTCCGACCGGTCGAGCGCCGAGGGGTTACGCATCATCGCTGCGAGTTCATCGAGGCGCGTACGGACTTCGGCCGCATCGGCGGCCCCCGTCGCCATTGCTATGAATGCCGCCGCTTTGTCATCATTGAGCTTCGGCCGAACAGCGTCGTAGCTGCGGAGGAAGCCGGGAATCCAACTCTGCACCGTGCCGTTTCTGCGCTGTGCTTCGCTGATGGCGTGTTTCCAGAGATCAGGAACATTCTTTTCGGAAAGTTCATCCATTCTCTCCAGAAAATCCGTAGCACGGTCGATGAAATCATGTGCGTGGATCTTGAGTCCGCGTGATCGCTTGAGTCGATCGACGGCGGTGTTGATTTCCTCTGTGGCGTCTTCCAGCGTCACAAGATGTTCTTTCTCAAACGCCGTGCGGATCGCTCCGTCGTATTGTTCCGGTGTGACGGAGCTGGCATCCGCGATGCCGGCTTTTTGCGCGGCTTCCGTATGACCCCTGCGCATTTCGGTGTCGATGCGTACGCTCAGGGCATTCGCCTGCTGCTCCAGCTTTTCCTTGAGGATGATCTTCAGTGCCGTGAGATGTCTGTCCATCTGCGCGAAGTAGCTTTCTTGCATGCCGCGCTTCTCGTCGTCTTTCGGTTCGCTATCATTGGGATTCCAGCGGAACATGCCGAATGTGAGGCGATTGCTCCAATCCGCAAGAAGATTGATGCCGCGACGCAGGGCATCAGGAGACTCCGGATCGGGAGCATCGAGCAGATAGCGGATTTCCTCCGGACGGGCTGCTTTCAGCCAGACTTCGACAGATTCCTGTCCGTGCGCCTTGATGAGCGATTGTATTCCTTGAGCGGCATCCGCGCGCGTCAGGATTCCATGCAGTATTTTCGGCTCGCCGCTTAGCGACTTTTCAGGAGCATCAACGCCGGAAAGAAGCGCAGCGGGTCCGCCGAATTTGGCGACCATCGTTTCCACGTTCGTGCGCTCGGCGGCATCGAGAGGTTTTCCCTCAGGCGTCAGGACATCCATGTTCCGGAGGAATTCTCCGTAACGCTTGCGCTGGTTTTCCAGAGACCGGATCAAGGCAAGCAGCGTCTCAGGATCCTCGGTCACGTTGCGCAGAATCTCCGCACGGACGTCTATGATCTCTGGAGTATCAAGAAGTTTCTCCTCCCGGTTCTTGTCGTGCCATGCCGCGATTGCGTCGGCGGGATGTTGTCCTTCAGCAGGCGTGATGCCGACCTTTTCCATCGCTTCCCGCAGCACTTCCTGCACACGCTCGCTTGGGTGGCTGATGTCGCCAATGGCGTCGAGGACGAGCGGGGACTGCTCCAGATTCTCTCGGCTTTCGATCGAGAAAGTCGCTTTCGCAGAGAGATGCGTCTGTTTCGCGATGTCTTTCAGGACTTCCTCCGTCTGGAGGTTTCCTGTCTTTGTGTTTTCCACATTTTCCATACCTTCCGGAGTGGCGCCCGGATTCGTTTCATCGTTCGCAAACGCAGCCTCCCGTCTCTCCCGCTCGGGGGTGAAGTTGGGTGCAAAGCGATCGCGGCGCAGGTGGCGCAGCATCTACAGTTTACAAATGCGAATAATAGAGTCAAGTACATTTTCACGGCGCGTCGCCCGGTACGGGAGAATCGCGCTGAGGAGTGTTGCCACGTCGCGGTGGTCGTAGCCTTCGATGACCGAAATGAACTCCCGGTCCCAGCCGCGGCTTTTTTCAATGTGGAGGACGAAGTCCGGTTCGTGCTTGTAGATCCAGAAGCCCGCACACTGCTCCCAGGGCGTGAGTTCGTCGTTGATGCAAATGCCCTCTTTGCGGATTTCGATGCGGCGGGCGGGGGAGTGCAGCCGCAGATGCTGGAAGTACATGGCACCGCCCAGAATCAGCACGACCGTGAAGGTCCATGCTCCCGTAGCGATGCTCCAGATGACGCTCACCATTCCGAACAACCCGACCGCCGCATACCAGCGCTTACCGCGCTCCACATGCGGGCGCTCCGGGGCCGTCCAGGCCATGAGGACATTGGTGGTGGTATTTGTGTTCAAATCGAATAATTATACCGGAATTTTGGATTTTTGCCCATGTCCGGGGGCTTGCGAAATACAGGGTTTATGGTCGCTTACAAAATAGTTGTTTTCGCTGCTTGAGCGCAATTGTGGGCTGTATTGGAATACGATAGAATTTCACGAGTTTGACAAAAATAGTTTTTTTATTCAAAATAAACTAAATGCAAAGGTTTTTTTTACAAATTGATTCGGCTTGCAAGGTTCTCGACTTTGAAAATGAACGAGCTGAATTGCTATTAGCTGAAGTAAAAGATGCTTTGCGAACCAATGGTCTACTGGAGATTGTTAATCAATTTGAAGATGAGATGTTTCAATGGAAAATTCATCTTGAGGGGATGCCTGATTCCAGCAATGTACAAGAGATCGTAGAATCCTACTCACAGAGATTACAAGAGGTTTCCTTGTCCCCAATCGATTCTATGGATGAAAGGCAGTGCTACTCTTCAGAGAATATTCGGGCTATTCAACAACACAATAAACACCGAGGCATTGTCCTTATGCATGGGGCCTTGCCGGGGGGAAGATCACTACTTGGCGATCTTGAAAACAGGCTCTACAGCACGGGTGGTCTTTCTAAGGGAAAAGAGACTCCGAGAGTAGATAGAGAAAAGCAGAAACAGTTTTTCAGCAGCCAGGATCAGTTTGATTTGCTTGTTGATGAGTACGAATCTCTTGAAGTCAATGACGAGATCGATGATGCGACCATTAGGAGAATTTGTGCAGCAATGAACAGTTGTAATTTGAAGACACACCACAGCTGCGAAGGGCATGGTTCCGAGCTTCCCTGCATCCTGTTTGAGCCAGTTGATGCCAAAGCGCTGACGAGACTCCATGGAGTCTTGAAGTCAGATTTACGACTCCGATGGTTGACAACAGATTTGCAGTTTGGATTGAATGATAAAGAAAGAATTGAACTTTTTAGAACGAATAAGCGGAATGAAGCCTCTAAGAGAATAAGTGGATATTCACTGGAGCCGGTAGATAAAGATTGTGAGTTACAATCTGCAGTTGGGCGGTATGACGACAGTATTCTTGATCTCGATCTTATTGGGTTAAAAATGTTGCAAAGATGCAAGTGATTTCATCAGAAATAGCCCCACTTCGCTCTGCTCTGCACCGCTAACTTCAGACTCATTCTCCTCCGCTCATGACACGAGTGGTCAGATCGTGGTTTACCATGAGTGAAGCGAACGAAGTGAGCGGAGTCGAATGGTGGGCAATACTGGATTCGAACCAGTGACCTTCACAATGTCAATGTGACGCTCTAACCAGCTGAGCTAATTGCCCTTGAGATGATTGTAGCCGTTAAACTGGAATGATCGAGCGTCATGTGACGCTTATTTTCTGGCGCGCTCGGCGAGGCCTCGCGCGGCCCAGCTGAGCTCATTGCCCGGAGCCGAAATACTAACAAGATGACGGAAAGGAACCAAGTCACATTCTTAGGCTTCTCTAGGATTTTTAGAAATCTTTATAGGTATTCTCATCCCGTCTCGGAATGGCTTTTACCGTTATCTCATTTCCATCATCGTGATAGATAATGCGGTAATTTCCCACACGGATGCGGAAAATATTCTCGTACCCCGTCAGTTTCTTTCGATCCAGCGTCAATACATCACGAGCGAACAGGAGCTGGAGCGCAACCAGTATTCGATCTCGATCGCCTCGAGGCATCCTCCGCAGCTGTTTTCTCCATTGCTCCATACTATGAACGCTGTAATTTTTGCATTTCTTTGATCACTTCTTTCAGGGGCACACCTTTTGTTTTACCTCCATCCGTAAAATCCACCACCGTCTCCCATTGCTCTTCCGGCATCTCCGCATCCACCTTCATGATGATAAAGGACGGCTTTGAGCGACGGATGACACGGAAGGATTCGCCCTTCTCGACGCGATCGGCGACTTGGGCAAGGTTCTGACGTAATTCTTTGATGGAGATATCTTTGGGCATACAGGGTAAACTTGAAGAGTAACTTAAGTGTACACTTGAGAGATATCTTATGCAAGATAATGTATCTCAGGGTGTACGCACGTCCAGCTGACAGCCTTGCCATAACCTCCTACCCTCAGGAAATGCTTTCCTGGCTTCTTGATGCGGTTTTCCCGAAGGCCTCTCTCACGGGCGGAGAAGGGGAATGGATCACCATGGAGGAACGTGCGCAGCTTCGGTCCTTCCCGGTTGTGGAAACGGCGGAGCTGTTGCGTGCGCATGGCATCCATCATCTCGATCGTCTGACTGCGGGGAGCGACTATCGGCGTTGCCCGCTCCTCAAGGATGCGATTTGGACGTTCAAGTTCCGGAGGATTCCGGCGCTCGGAGGGGAGTTGGCGAAGGTGATGCTTGAAGCGCATTGTGAGGAGACCAAGGAAACCAAGGAGAGCAAGGAGCGCTCAGTATCATGTGCATTGGTTTCCATTCCTCTTCACTGGACCCGCCGCTTCTGGCGAGGGTTCAATCAGTCCGAAATCCTTGCAAGGATCGTCTCAGGTCACACGCATATTCCTCTGGAGCCGATCCTGCGCCGCATTCGTCCGACCGGTTTTCAGTCGCATCGCGCGCGGAAAGAACGTCTGATGGCCCTTGAGGGTGCATTCCGCGTTGTTGGACCGGTTCCTGAGCGTGTCATTCTCATCGACGATGTCGCGACGACCGGTGCGACGCTCGACGCATCTGCAAAAACGTTGAAAGAGGCCGGGGCGAAATGGGTCGAAGGATGGGTCGTTGCACGTGGATGAATCCGTACTCTACACATACGCGGGCTGAACGGATTTCGCGCAAAATTTGTATGCATGTGAAGAACATTCCACGATCCGCCATTGCGTACGGAGCAGCTCCCGCATGCAAGCCGAAGTCGTGTGGAAAACTTTTCTGTTTTCCACAGTCGGGTTAGCATCACGGCATGTTCACGGTACTGCTCTCTGCAGTGGCGTTCCTGCTTTTGCTCTCCGTCCTCATCTTAATCCATGAGTTCGGTCATTTCGCTGCTGCGCGCAAAGCGGGAGTCACGGTGGAAGAATTCGGCTTCGGTCTGCCGCCGCTCGCCCGAACGCTCTTTAAAAAGGGCGGCACGCGATTTTCCCTGAACTGGATTCCGTTCGGAGGATTTGTGCGCTTGAAGGGAGAGAATGCGATGGATGACCGCGAGCGCAGGAGCAAGGGGAGCTTCGCCGCTGCGTCGGTGCCCGCACGCGTCGTCATTCTCGTCGCGGGAGTGTTCATGAACTTTGCACTCGCTATCGTCCTTCTGACGGTCGGCTTCACGCTCGGCCGCTGGGTGCCGACGTATGTGAGCCTTGAAGACATGCAGGCGGCGGCGGACCGGGGCGACATCCATCTGAAGCTTGGTGTGCTCGTCGAGAGCGTCGTCGAAGGAGGCAACGCGGCGGCGGCGGGCGTGGAAGTGCACAGCGTCATCGCAGCCATTGACGGCGTAGAGGTGAAGCATCCTTCGGAGGTGGCCAGTATACAGCAGGGCAAAACCAAAGCCACGTATCTCCTGAAAACAGGCTCTGAATTTTCCGAGGAAAAAATCGTGGAAGTGAACCTCACGGAGGGGAAAAGCGGCGTCATCGTCACGGCGTATCCCCTCGAACTTTCGGCCCCCCGCAGGGGAATTTTTGCAGCCGTGGGCCTGGCACTGCGGGAATCGTGGGTGATGATGCAGCAGACAGTGCTCGGTATCGGGAAGCTCGCGATGTCGCTCTTTACGAGCGGCAGAGTTCCCGAGGGCATCACGGGGATCGTCGGCATTGCACAGCTCACGCATGCGTCGGTGCAGGAAGGATTCATGACGTATCTCCGTCTCGTCGCGCTTCTCAGTCTTTCGCTTGCCGCGCTCAACATCCTTCCGTTCCCCGCGCTCGATGGCGGCCGCCTACTCTTCGTCCTTGCCGAAGTCGTTACGCGACGTCCGATAAATCGGCGTTTTGAAGTGACAACGAACGCTGTCGGATTCGGATTCCTCATTCTGCTTATCGGACTCATTACGTACCATGATATTGTTCGACTCTTTTAGAAACGGCAGAACCGATTTGCGATTGGCGATTGATGATTTGCGATTTGCCTTCACCAATAGCGTCCTTCAATCGCAAATCATCAATCGTAAATCGTAAATTTCCAATGAACCCCGTCGCCGCTCCCATTTCGGCCCCTGTCTCCGTCCCGCCTCCTGTCACGCACGTGCCGGAACGCGGGCTCACAGATCTGTGGCTGCAGATTCTTGATCTGCTTGCTCCCAAGATCGCACGAGGCCAGTTCATCACATGGTTCCGCGACACGGCGGTCCTCGGGAAAGAAGAGGGGAAGCTCGTCGTCGGGCTGCCACTTCCAATGACATTGCACTGGCACATGGAACACTACCGTGACATGACGCTCGATGCCGCACGGACGCTCGATCCCGCAGTCACCCAGATCGTCTACACCGTGGACGTGGGACTCAAGGATAACCGCGACAAATCCCCCGATATCCTCGAGCGGTTTCCGGAGGTAAAAAAGCGCAAGGTTCCTGGAAAGAGCGAGGTGCGTATGGCCGAGGGCATCGTGAGCAAGATCCTGAACCCCAACTACACGCTGGAGAATTTCGTCGTGGGGTCCGATAACCGCTTGGCGCACGCGGCCTGCCAGGCCGTATCCAAAGAACCCGGCGGCAAATACAACCCGCTCTTCCTCTACGGCGGCGTGGGACTCGGGAAAACCCATCTCCTTCAGGCAACGGGCAACGCGATTCTCCGGCAGATCCCGCGGTCCGCGGTCGTGTATACCACTTCCGAGGATTTCACGAACCAGGTGGTGGAGGCCATCGGCCAAAAGAAGATGGAACAGTTCCGTCGCCGCTACCGCATGGTCGACGTGCTCATCATCGATGACGTGCAGTTCCTCGCAAACAAAGAACGAACACAGGAGGAATTCTTCCACACGTTCAACGCGCTCTACGAGGACCGCAAGCAGGTCATCATTTCGGCAGACCGTCCCCCGAGCGAACTCGACCTGGAAGACCGCCTCACGTCCCGTTTCGAGCGCGGCATGATCGCCGACGTTACCGCACCGGATTACGAAACGCGCCTCGCGATTCTCATCGAGAAAGTCCGCGAGTACGAGATCTTCTTGGATATGGCAGTGCTCCAGTTCATCGCCGAGCACGCGAAACGGAACGTCCGTGAACTCGAGGGCATCCTCATGCAGGCCGTTGCGCTCTACGAACTCGAGCAGCGCATGCCCACGGTGCGCTCCATCGCGGAGATCATGCGCAAGCTCAACAAGGAGGACAAAAAAGATGAAGATGTCGGCTTCGAGAAGCCGATGAAGCGCCGCGCCACATTCCAGGAAGTGCTCGAGGCCGTGAGCAAGTACTACTCCGTGTCCGTCAACGAGATCGTCGGCGAGTCCCGTGTCCGTGAAATCCTCATGCCCCGCCAGATCGCGATGTATATCGGCAGAAGCCGCCTCGGCGTCAGCTTCGTTCATATCGGCGAGATTTTTGGCAACCGCGACCATACGACAGTGATGAACGCCGTCTCCAAGATCGAAAAAGCGCTGCAGAACGATTCGCAGCTGCTGAGAGAAGTGAGGACGCTGGAGGGAGAATTGAGCCTGGCATAAACAAGAGGGACCGCAGCCAGAACCCTTCGACAAGCTCAGGACAAGCGGCTGCTCCCGATATGCTGTTATCCAAGAAATAGGGAGCAGGCTTTCTGCCTGCGGTTTTCCTGCTATTCTCCTCTCGATGAGTTCTGCACCTGCCCCCGACAATCTCTACAAGCTACGCCACTCACTGGCGCACGTGATGGCGCAGGCAGTTCTCAAGCTCTGGCCGGATACGTTGATCACCATCGGCCCGCCTATTGATACCGGCTGCTACTACGATTTTCTCTTTGCGCAGCCGATTTCCGAGGACGATTTTCCGAAGATCGAGAAGGAGATGAAGAAGATCATTTATCAGAAGCAGACCTTCCGGTGCGACACCCTGAAGGTGGTCGATGCCAAGAAATTTTGGAAGGGACTGAAGCAGAAATTCAAAGTCGAGCTGATCGAGGATCTGGTAAAAAACGAGAAGATCGAGACCGTGACGCACTACGCGAATCTGGGTCCCGGCGGAAAAGAAGAGTTCGTGGATCTCTGCCGCGGGGGACATGTGGAGAACTTCGGCGAGATCCCGGTCGACTGCTTCAAGATCATGTCGATGGCGGGCGCGTATTGGAGAGGGGACGAAAAGCGCGAGCAGCTCACGCGCCTCT
>JBBTVH010000041.1:0-7610 GCA_038063355.1 Patescibacteria group bacterium
GCACCTCGTTGAGGCCCTTGAAAAGCAGCTCCAAATTCAGGTGAAGGAAGCGGCTGTGGTCATCCCGGAGGCCATCAAGGCACTGGGGTTGTTCAAGATCCAGGTTGATATCAGCGGTACGCCTGCGGATCTGGCGGTGGAAGTGAAGGCGGAGAAATAGTCTCTTGGGTGATTGCAGAACCGTATTCACTGTGATTTTCACAGTGGTAACGAACGCTCTCTAAATAAGAGTAAGATAAAATGGCTTGCAGAAGGTATTGGTGGGCCGGGATGGATTTGAACCATCGACCACGGGCTTATAAGTCCCGCGCTCTAACCAACTGAGCTACCGGCCCAAGGAGCTAGTAAAAGAATAACTCTGATTTGCTCATAGAGAAACCTCCTGAAGGGTCTAATCCTCCATCCCAACATTTCGGAAAGCCTTTTCCCGCTCCTGACACGCCCCGCACATACCGCATGGCTTTTCTTCGCCTTTATAACACGTCCACGTCTGCCCGTAATCCACCGGAGGCTCCAGCTGCAGCCCTATCTCCAGAATTTCTTTCTTTGTCATCCGCTGAAACGGCGCACGGACGGTAAACGGATTCCAGTCGGAGAGCTCAATCACCTTTCGCAGCGTATCAATGAATTCTTCGCGACAATCGGGATAGATCGCGTGGTCTCCCGCATGGACCCCGAGCGCAAGAAATTCTGCACCCGTACTTTGGCCATATCCCGCAGCAATCGCACTCATGATCATGTTGCGGAATGAAGCAGAGTGACAGAGTCCATACCGCCGGAGAGAATGATGACACCTTTGGGCTTTGCTTTTGGAAGAAGCGAATCATTGGTGAACGTCCGGAGAATCTCTTCGATGTTCCTCATAGATTTTGTAGAAATTCTTTCGCCTCCTTCTTCGTCGTAATTTCCTTTCGCACCTGTGCATCCGCAAGCGCCTGTACGGCTTTCCCCACTAGCTCCCCGGGACCAATCCCGAGGATACGCATGATTTCATCGCCGGAGAGCAGTGCTTTTGGCGGCTGCGGGCGTGCATCGAGGAAATGATTGTAGTCTGCGACGATCTCTTCATAGAGGGTGAAATCTGCAGGATCCGTCCCGGCGATATCGAGCCACATGACCTGCAGCAGTTCGGTGAACCATGGATGGAAATACCAGTGCGCTTTTCGCTCGGGCGGCATCGCGGCGAACGAGCCCATCATCATGTGATGTCCGGCAATCCAAGCGATCTTGTCGATGCGGGATTTTGGAAACTTCAGCCGTGCAAACACCGTGCGGATGATTTCTTCGGAAGCCTCTGCATGATGATCGAAGCGAATGCGCTCTTTGAGAGCAAAGGTCTTCACTTTGCCGACATCATGAAATACCGCCGCCCAGCGCGTATCCGCGCCATGATCTTCCGTGAACGAGGCAGCGCACTGCAGTGTGTGGTTCCAGACATCGCCCTCATGATGGTAATCCGCAGGCTGGGGAATCCCTTTGCAGGCGGCAAGTTCCGGAATCGTCACGTGGAGAATCTCCGTTTCCCAAAGGTCTTCCAGTGCGCGCTCGGGGTGCGGTCCCAGAAGCATCTTTTCCATTTCCGTGGCAATGCGCACACCGGATAACTCTGCTGCACCTGCCGCCAGCGATCTCAGCGCTTGGAATGTTTCCGGATGATACTGGCCGTCGATCAGCGCGCGAAAGCGAATGGCACGGAGCATCCGCAGTGCATCGTGCCGTATGCGCGTCTCGGGGTCTCCAATGAAGCGGATCAGGCGTTCTTGAAGATCCTGCTCGCCGTGATACGGGTCAAACAGCGCCCCATCGACCGGATTCCAGTAGATCGCGTTCACGGTGAAATCGCGGCGCTTGGCATCCTCTTCGCGCTTCCCGAAACACACGCTCTCCGGGTGTCTTCCGTCCGATGCCGCGTCATCTTCACGAAAGGTCGTCACCTCAAACGTAGCCCCCTTGTGGGAGACAACGATGCTTCCAAATGGTTTCCCGATCTCATCGCATTTGGGAAACAGCGCTATGACATCCTCCGGCAAGGCCGAAGTCGCGATATCGATATCCTTCGGCAGCTGCCCCCGCAGCATGTCGCGGACTCCGCCTCCCACCCACCAGGTATCAAACCCGGCCTTGATGAGCATTTCGCTGACCTGAAGCGCGCGTTCGCCGAGGCGACTGGTAAGAGTGCGGTCGATGATGTCGCGGGAAATCGGCATCGCAGACAGTATATTGTTCTATTGTTAGATTGCTAAATTGTTGGTTGTCGCTTGCGAACAATTGAGCAATACAACAATCTGACGTTGTATGCTTCGTTTCGCCGTCGCCGGCTGTCCTCATACGACCCCCGCCCCCGGAGGTACCGTGGAGGGCTTGAAACGCGCAAAGGAACTCAAGATAGGAGCAATGGAAATCGAGTGGGTACAGAATGTTCCTTCAAGCGTGGAACGGATGATGGAGATTAAGGAGACGGCCGAGGCGCTCGATATGACGCTGACGGTGCACGCTCCGTACTTCGTGAATCTCAACTCCCCTGATGAAGGGAAACTTTCCGCGAGCATTCACCGCATTCTCCGCGCACTGACGATGGCCGAACTCGCAGGGGCACGTTCGGTATGTGTTCATCCGGCGTTTAACATGGGCAAGCCTCCGAAAGAGGTCTATGAGAATGTCCGCCGCGCGACGGAGAACATCCTCAAGCAGAAGGCAAAATGCTTTCCGTCGGTCAACCTTGCGTACGAGACGATGGGAAAGCCGACGCAGTTTGGCACGCTGGAGGAAGTCCTCAAGCTCAGCAAAGAATTCGATCTGTATCCCACCGTGGATCCAGCCCATATGCATGCCCGCACGAACGGGCTTATCAATACCACGAAAGAATGGAACGCAATGTTTGATCTCTACGAGAACTATCTGGGAAAGAAATCTTTGAAGAACGTTCACATGCATTTCTCGGGCATCGCGTACGGTCCCAAAGGCGAAAAGCATCATTTGCCGTTGCAGGAGAGTGACGCGCGATGGAAGGATTTTCTGTCGGTATTGAAGAAGAGGAAAGTGGAAGGAGTCGTTGTGTGCGAATCCCCGCTTTTGGAGAAGGATACCCTTCTGATGCAAAGAGAGTACGCACGATAATTGTTATATGGTTATATTGCTGAATTGTTGCAAGCAAGAACCATGCCTGTTGCGTGCAAACAATACGGCAATTTAGCAATATAACCGTATAAAAGAGTACGCCCCCTCTCCCCCTATGAACATCGCCATCAACGGATTTGGCCGCATCGGCAGGCAGGCTCTGCGCATCATCCTCGAAACACACCCCGATCTGGAGGTCGTCCTCATCAATGACCTCACGGATGGAGAAACGCTTGCGCATCTGTTTGAATTCGATTCCACGTACGGCCATTACGACTGCGGTAATGCGTGCTACAAAGACGGCGTTCTTTCGACGAAGCACGGAATGATCCGCACAACAGCCAGTAAGGATCCTGTGACGCTTCCGTATAAAGAGCTCAAGGTTGATGTGGTTCTTGAATGCACCGGCCGCTTCACCAAGCGCGACGACGCTGCGCTGCATTTGCAAGCCGGCGCGAAGAAGGTGATTGTTTCCGCGCCCTGTAAAGACAAGGCGGATGCCACGCTCTGCATCGGCGTGAACGAGAAGACATACGACCCGAAGAAGCATCATGTCATCAGCAACGCGTCTTGCACCACAAACTGTCTCGCGCCGATGGCAAAGGTTTTGCATGATTCCTTTGGCATTGAATATGGCCTCATGACCACTATCCACAGCTACACGAACGATCAAAATCTGCTTGATCTTCCGCATAAAGATCTCCGGCGCGCTCGGGCTGCCGCCATCAACATGGTTCCCACAAGCACGGGGGCAGCGAAGGCTATCGGCGAAGTGATTCCGGAGCTGGCAGGAAAGCTCAATGGCGTTGCCATCCGCGTCCCTACACCCACCGGAAGCATCACGGATCTCACGGTGATGGTGAAGAAAGAAACGACCGTGGAAGCAATCAATGCAGCCTTTGAGAAAGCCGCCAACGGACCGATGCAGGGAATTCTGGGCTTCGAAACGCGCCCGTTGGTGCTGAGTGATTTTGTTCAGGATCCACGAAGTTCTATCATCGATGGTCCTCTCACCCAAGTGATGAGTGGTTCGACGGGGCTCACCACAGGCGGGAACATGGTGAAAGTATTCTCCTGGTACGACAATGAGTGGGGGTATAGCAATCGATTGGTGGAGTTGGCGAAGCTTGTAGGAGAGAAGCTGTAAGGAGTTCTACTTTTTCTCTTCATCAACAACTTCTCCTTCCACAACATCGCCTTCCCCTTTGTCTTGCCCTTCCTTCCCTTCCTGCCCTTTTTTCTGGGCTTCGGCATAGATGATCTTCCCAATCTCCTGCGCTTCGGTGGATAGAGCCTCTGTCGCTTTTTTGATCTCCTCGGTTGAGGCATCCTCTTTCTTCAGAAGATCTTTCAGATCGCCGATTTTCGTATTCACGTTCTTCTTGAGATCATCGGTGAGCTTGGCGTCGTGCTCACGCACTTGCTTCTCGAGATTGAAGACAAGAGCATCTGCAGCATTGCGCGTGTCGATCAGCTCTTTCTTTTTCTTGTCATCTTCGGCGTGGATCTCGGCGTCCTTCTTCATGCGCTCGATCTCGTCTTTGGAGAGCCCCGTGGAGCCCTGAATCGTGATGTGCTGGGTCTTTCCCGTCCCAAGATCCTTCGCAGTCACATGCAGGATGCCGTTGGCATCGATATCGAAGCTCACTTCAATCTGTGGCATGCCCCGCGGCGACGGCGGAATGCCATCGAGGATGAAGCGGCCAAGCGACTTGTTGTCCGTGGCCATCTCGCGCTCGCCCTGCACCACATGGATCTCCACAGAGGGCTGATTGTCCGCTGCGGTGGAGAAGACCTGGCTTTTCTTCGTCGGGATCTTCGTATTGCGCTCGATCACTTTCGTGGCGACTCCTCCGAGCGTTTCAAGGCCCATCGAAAGCGGCGTCACGTCCACAAGCACGATGTCTTTATCGATGTCCCCTCCGAGGACGCCAGCCTGGACCGCAGCGCCGATCGCCACGACTTCGTCCGGGTTCACGCCTTTGTGCGGCTCCTTACCGAAGAGCTCCTTCACTTTGGCGACCACTGCCGGCATGCGGGTCATGCCGCCGACGAGAACAATCTCGTTGATCGTATCCTTGGAGATTTTCGCGTCCTTCAAGGCATTGAGACACGGCTGCACGGTGCGCTCGATGAGGTGACTGACAAGGGATTCCAGCTTCGAGCGACTGAGCTTCATCTGCAGATGCTTGGGGCCGGAGGCATCCGCCGTGATGAATGGCAGGCTGATTTCGGTCTCCGTGGAAGAACTTAGTTCGATCTTTGCTTTCTCTGCGGCCTCCTTCAGGCGCTGGATGGCAATGATATCTTTGCTCAAGTCGATGCCGCTCTCCTTTTTAAATTCCGCGAGGATCCAATCCATGATGGTCTGGTCGAAGTCGTCTCCTCCCAGGTGCGTGTCGCCGTTGGTGGATACCACTTCAAAGACCCCGTCCCCGAGTTCCAGCACGGAAACGTCGAAGGTGCCTCCACCGAGGTCGAAGACGATGATCTTCTGGTCGTGTGCTCCTTTATCGAGCCCGTAGGCAAGCGCTGCAGCGGTAGGCTCGTTGATGATCCGTACCACTTCGAGTCCGGCGATCTGCCCTGCCTCCTTCGTCGCTTGGCGCTGTGAGTCGTCAAAATATGCAGGAACCGTGATCACCGCTTTCTCCACTTTTGTCCCGAGATAGGCTTCAGCGTCGGCTTTCATCTTCTGAAGCACTTTCGCGCTCACTTCCTGAGGAAGCATCTCTTTACCGTCGATCAGAATCATCGCGCGCTCCCCTTTGCCGCTCTTCACCGAGAACGGAACACGGATGGCATCTTCTTTCACTTCTTCAAAACGCCGGCCAATGAAACGCTTTGCGGAGAAAATCGTATTGCGGGGATTGGTCACCGACTGGCGCTTCGCCGCAACGCCGACGAGCACTTCAGCGTTGTCCTTATAGGCGACGATCGATGGAGTCGTGCGGTTTCCTTCAGCGTTCGCGATCACCTGCGGTTCGCCGCCTTCAATCACAGCCATACAAGAGTTTGTCGTGCCGAGGTCGATACCGAGAATCTTGCTCATAATTGAAAATGGAAAATGTAAAATTGAAAATAGTACATTGAACTGTCACTCAGGAGTTTAGAGTGCTAATATGCTACAGTCAAGATATCGGATCTATTCATTTTCAATTTTACATTTTCAATTTTCAATTTTTTCATGTTTCTCGATGAAGCCACCATCACCGTGCGGGGAGGAAATGGAGGACACGGATGCGTCAGCTGGCGCCGAGAAAAGTACGAGCCGATGGGCGGCCCGGACGGCGGCGACGGCGGAAACGGCGGTGCCGTGTGGATTGTCGCCGATGACAACACGGATACCCTGAGCGTCTTTGCCTCACGAAAGAGGTTTTCCGCTCCGAATGGCGAAGCGGGTTCCGGCAGCCAGCGCGGAGGCAAGGGCGGAGAGGATCTCCTACTCTTTGTACCGTCGGGCACACTGATCTATGAAGGAGGCACAAAAAATAAAGGAGAATGCATCGCGGACCTCGCAGTGAGGGGCGATCGCATCTGCATCGCCAAAGGAGGCCGGGGGGGATACGGCAACAGCCACTTCAAAAGCTCCACGCGCCAGGCACCGGATTTCGCGGAGCTCGGGGAACCCGGAGAAGTGATGGAGGTTACGCTCGAGCTCAAGCTCGTCGCCGACATCGGCATCATCGGGTACCCCAACGTCGGCAAGTCCACGCTGATTTCCGTGATCTCCGCCGCGCGCCCGAAGATCGCGGACTACGCGTTCACGACGCTTACCCCGAACCTCGGTGTCGTCAATGTACGCGGACGCACGTTTGTCGTCTGCGACATTCCGGGGCTCATCGAAGGGGCAAGCGAAGGGAAGGGACTCGGCCACGCATTTCTGCGGCACATCGAACGCTGCGGCGCGCTGCTGCATCTTCTGGATATCAGCCGGGCTCTGCAGGAAGACGGCACCGTCGATGCTCAGAAACTGATCGACGACTATCGCGTCATCCGAAAAGAACTCGAGACGTACTCCCCGACGCTCGCGAAAAAACGTGAACTCGTTGCCCTCAGCAAGGCTGACCTCACTATTGACGCTTTGGATGACATCGTGAAGACCCTCAAGAAAAAGAAAATCACGGTGAACCATAGGATCTCCGCCGCCGCGAATCAGGGAATCGATACACTTCTCATCGATCTGCTCCCGATTGTCTTGGAAGAGCGCGAGAAACGGCTTGCCGCAGAAACTCCCGAAGAGAAGCCGGACGTCTTGCCCGTGCTGCAGCCGAATGTGGGCAGCATCCGGATGGGCGCGTACCGCATCGAACAGCGGGAAGACGGCATTCATGTCTTCGGAAAACGCCTAGAGCAGTTCACCGTGATGACGAACTTTCAAGCGGAAGGTGGCCTCGCACGCTTCCGCGACGTCCTGGACCGCATCGGACTTCGGATAGAACTGGACCGGCTGCGGGGGGGCAAAGACACTGCGGTATGGATCGGGGGCACGC
>JBBTVH010000042.1:0-7529 GCA_038063355.1 Patescibacteria group bacterium
ATCGGCGTGGATAACGACCGCGACCGCGCGAATGCGGCGGTAGAACGCGATGTGGGAAGCGACTCCCAGAACGCGGACACCGACGCCGACGGCGTGAAAGATGGCCCCGAAGTCTTCACGCTTGGTACCAACCCCGTGCTCCGTGACAGCGACGGCGACGGGCTTATTGACGGGCTGGAGGACCGCGACCAGGACGGACGCCGTGATCTTGATGAGACGGACGCCACCAAGTGGGACACGGACAACGACGGGCTCTGTGACGGCCTTTGCAAGGTGAAGAACGGGCAGAGGCTCCGCGGCGAGGACAAGAACATCAATGGCACCTTGGATGAAGGCGAAAGCAGTCCGCTGCTCAGCGACAGCGACGGGGACGGGATTCTGGATTTCCACGAGGTGTATGTGTGTGAATTGGGAGGGGGAACAGAATGTTAAATGGTTAAATTGCTAAATGGTTCGCAAGCGATGGGCAATCATAGAAGCAGCTCATCTCAATATGTGCTTGCTAACCATTTAACCATTTAGCAATTTAACCATGTAAGGCCCCTGTAGAAGCGACATTGTGCTATAGAGCATTTTCCGCTATACTACTTTGATGCCCACACCGACCCTCCAGAGGCTTGCAACGGCAACGATTGTTGCATTGATGCTCATCCCAACTGCAGCTCAGGCGTACATGACGGCCGAGGACGTTCTTTTGAATGATGAATTCTTCCTGCCGCCGTCCGCCCGCGAGACGGAGGACCGCATCGCGCGGCAGGCGGAAACCAGCGCGGAGCGCCGCCAGCAGGTGCAAAGCGAATCATTTGAGGCGCAGCATGCCGCCGCCCCCGAGGAGATCCCCGTGGATGAGGAATGGGTCTATGAAGAGGAGGACAATGCCGTTCAGAACAGCAATGCTATCGACCTTTCGGCAACCGATCTCGAGCTTCTGCGGACGCTTCGGCTGCTTGACCGGATTACGGAACGCCAGCAGGTGCTGCAGTACGGACCGGTGACGCAGCAGGCGGGCATGACGCATATGGGCGCGCCGCTCGCTCCCACGGGCGCGGGAGCCTGGATCGCGGCATCGACGATGCTTGGCGCTGTGGGATGGACACTGAGAAGGGCACGCAAATCAGAGAAAAGAGTTTGGTTGGCATAGCGCATGAATGGGTTGAGTGGGTTTTTTGAGTTTGTTCTTCTACCTTATGGAACCTATTTTTTGGCTTGCAGAAGGCATCTTTAGGAATGACAAGATAAAAATTCAGGGACGCATCTGCCGCTCTGCTAGGCTCCTTCCGTGCTTCAGACGCTCTCCATGTTGGGCAAACGCTGGCAGGTTCGCGGCGGCGGAACGATGGATGACCTTCCGCTCATGACGGCACATACCGTCCGCTCCGCGCTCGGCATCGCGCGCGGCCTGCAGCATGCAGATCAATTCTCGCTGCCGTCGCCGCCCGATCTCGGACGCGCCGTGGAACGCATGCAAAAAGCCATACACGACAACGAGCGTGTCGGCGTCTTCGGCGACTACGACTGCGATGGTATCACCGCGGCCGCGCTCATTGTGCGGTGTTTTGAGCGCAGGGGAATGACCCCTCTGGTGCGCCTGCCGCACCGCGTGCATGACGGCTATGGGCTTTCCAAAAAAATCGCGGAAGAATGGATCAGCTGCGGCATCAAGCTTCTCATTACCGTGGATACCGGCATCACCGCGGTCGAGCCGATCCGGATGCTGCAGGAGAAGGGGATCGACGTCATTGTGGTGGACCACCATCACCTGCAAGCCGAGCTTCCTCCGGCGTTTGCGCTGCTGCATCCCGCGCTCACTCCGGGATGTTTGCCACCACACCCTTCCGGCGCGGGCATGGCTTTTCTGCTGATCCGCGCGCTGGAAGGAGAAGTGTGGGAAGACATGCACGCTGATCGTGCCCTCGCGATGATAGGCACTGTGGCGGATCTGGTGGAACTCCGGGGCGTGAACCGGGCCATCGTGAAGCACGGGCTTCTTTCCCTTCAGTCGATAGACAAAGGCCCGCTGGCGCTTTTACGAGACAGCGTGCAGGGCAAAGGAGCACTCACGAGTACCGACGTGGCGTTTCGCATCGCGCCGCGGCTCAATGCCGCGGGAAGAATGGAGGACCCCATGCTCGCGCTCCATGCCGTCCTGCGCGGAGGAGAGTATATCGAGCGACTGCATCAGCTCAACCGCATGCGCCAAGACAAGACCGAGGAGCTGATCGCAAGCGCACGGAAAGAAGTAATACTCGAAGCGCCGCTTGTGGCAACCGCATCCAAGGATTACCCCCACGGCATCGTGGGACTGATTGCGGGGTCGCTCACCGAAAGCACCGGACGCCCCAGCATCGTCGCCGCGATGGACGGAGACCACGCAACGGCGTCGCTGCGGAGCCCCGCCTGCTACCACATGACAGAGGGGCTTTCCCGAATCCAGGATCTTCTCACCAGCTACGGCGGACACGCGCAGGCCGCAGGCTGCTCCTTTTCCATGCGGCACTGGGAGGAGATCATTGAAAGGCTCGGCGCGGATATCGCCGACACGGTGCCTCCGGATGCGCTGCGCCCCTGTGTGGAGGTGGATGCGCACATCGAGTCTGCTGCCGTCTCTCTTGCTTTTGTGGCTTCACTCCAGGATCTCGAGCCCTTCGGCCAGGGCAATCCCGAGCCGCGTTTTCTGCTGCGCAATGTCCGCGCGGAACATCTGCGCCGCGTGGGAAACGAAGGCAATCACCTTCAGGCGCGCATCGCGGGCCACAAAGCGGTGGCGTTTCGGATGGGGGAATTCTTCGAACGATTGGACGGCCCTCTCGACATCGTGTGCCGGGTGGGCGTCGACGACTGGAACGGCAAAAAAGGCGTGCAGTTGTTTGTGGAGGACGCACGAAGAATTGAAAATTGAAAATGGAAAATTGAAAATAATTCATACATAAACGCCCGAAGTGCTTGCGTAATTTTCAATTTTCCATTTTCAATTTTCAATTTAGACCGGTGCGAGCGCCCCCTCCATCTGAAACACGTCCGTCACTGTTACGCCCATCGCTGCGGAGATTTTGAACGCGAGGAGGACCGAAGGATTCGTCTGTCCGCGTTCGATCGACATGATCGTCTGCCGACTCACGCCCGTCCTGAGTGCCAATTCCTCCTGGGTCATGCCGCGCTCGAAGCGCAGACGCTTGATGGCATTGAGGAGCTGGACGGAAGACATGGGAGAGCGTGGGAAAAATGGAAGGCCTGCCTGCCGACAGGCAGAGACGCAGTGCGCTTCATGCGCGTCGCGTCACAGGCACAGCATCTTGTCTCAAGATGCGAAGCAAAGCAAGAGACCCATAGGAATGAGATACCATGCGAAGAGCGCAAGACTTTTTTTCGCTACAAATGCCCTCAAAAACAGAATCGCGACGACGCTTGCGCAAAGTGCAGAGGTGATGCCCGCTACAATCACGGGAAGAGAAGGAAGAAGCACTCCGCCTTGTGCGATGTCGGTCGCCGCGAAAATCGTGGCGCCCGCGATAATCGGCGTCGCCATCAAAAACGAAAAATCGAGCGCGTCTCTGCGGCGAAAGTTTAGCGCGCGCCCGGCGGCGATGGTAAGTGCGGACCGGGAGAGGCCAGGGGAAAGCGCCAGCGCCTGTGCGCAACCGATGAGCAGCGCGTCTACGACGCGCGTGTCCTCCCGACTCCTTGTCTGTGCAAAGCGTTCGGCAAGAATCAGGATGATACCGTTGACGATGAACTCGTATCCCACGCTCCCTGTGGTCCGGAGCGATCCTTCGATGATGTCGGCAAGAAAATATCCGGCGACCGCACCGGGAATGGTGGCAAGAACGAGGAGAAGGAGCAGCCGGATATTCGGTCGGTCGCCCGTAAACGGCGCGCGCGCCATCCTCCACCATTCTTTCGGATAGCAAAGGATAAGGGCGACGAGTGTTCCTCCATGCAAAAGCACATCAAAATCCTGCAGTTGGTCTTGGGGCAGGCCCATCCAATGCTCCAGGAGAAGGAGGTGCCCGCTACTGCTCACCGGAAGGAATTCCGTAAGGCCTTGGACGATGCCGAGGATGATGGATTGCGCGAGGGTCACGTAACAATAGTACGACAGGGTAGGAAAGGCAGAAAGGTTAGGAAGGGCAGGAAGGCAAAAAGAGAATCGCGCTTTATGCCGATCGTCCGCACACTTGTTGATTTGCGCCCTTCTATCTTATACGAGTAAGATTTCCCAAATGGTTCCCTCTCCCTTCCACGGGATCTTCTCCACATTCCAGTCGTCTGAGGATTTGACGGAGCGTCAGGCAGCGTCCGAGCCCCAGAAAAGCACGCCGGCCCAGGGCGGAAAAACGGTCGGTCAAATTGCCGTGGACATCTATGAAATCGACAATTACTACATCATCCGCGCGCCCATCGCCGGTGTGCGCCTGAGCGATCTGGATATCGAAGTGGATGAGCGGACCCTCACGATCCGCGGCTTTCGCCGCCTGAGCGACGAGATTCCCGAGAGCCAGTACTACCTGCAGGAGTGCTTCTGGGGAGAATTCAAGCGCACGGTAACGCTGCCCACGGTCATCGATCCACGAAAAGTGAAGGCCACGTTCAGCAAAGATTCGATCCTGAAAATCTTGGTGCCGAAGGAAGAGAAGGTGAAGATTGTGCGGATCTCCGAAATTTAAGAACGATTTAAGAACGATTTACGATGTACGATTGATGATTTACGATTTTTTGTGTGCAGCTGCAAATCGTAAATCATCAATCGTAAATTGCAAATCAGTTACGCTTTGCTCGTTGCCCTTCCCCGTACCGTCGGCCTACTGGAGATCGCCCCGCGACCTTTCAATTTCCTCGCTACTTCTGTCTGCACTTCCTTGAGAGCGCTGTACACATCCTCGCCACCCATCACCCGCCAGTCGGCCGAGCGTAGAAGCGACGAAAACTCCCGAAGATTCTTTTTTGCTTCGTCGCGCGCCGCAGAGCTCAGATTTTTTGAATCGAGCACATTCCAAAGCTGCGCCTGCAGCATGTAGAGGTTCTGAACTTTCGCGAGTGCGGAATCCGTATTGGGCATAAGGGATGTGGGTGTAGGTTTCAAAGTATTGTAGGCGATTTTGCACCTGGAGTCAAACCTGCGTATTCTCTCTCCATGCAACTCACGCAAGCCATCCTTCCCGTCGCCGGACTCGGCACACGTTTTTTGCCGTGGACGAAAGTGGTGCCCAAGGAACTCCTGCCGCTGGGAAATCAGCCGATCATCGCGCATTTGGTCGATGAATGCCTGAGTATCGGCATCAAGCGGATCTGTTTTGTCATCAGCCGCGGCAAGGAAGCGATCCCGCAGTATTTCTACAAAGACGCGGCACTGGAAGCTGAGCTTGAGAGGCGTGGAAAGAGCCACTATCTGGAACAGCTCAAGCGCTACGACGAGGTGCAGCTGCATGTGGTGTATCAGGATGAACAACTGGGAGACGGTCATGCGCTTCTGCAGGCCGCTGACTGGGTGGAAAGCAGTTCTGTGGCCGTGCTCTTCGGCGACGATCTTTTTATGGGACCGCGAAGCGGACTGATGCAGCTTCGGGATGCCGCGCGCCTCACGAAGTCCGACAAAGGAGCCTTCGTCGCGCTCGAAAACATTCCGCCGCAGCACACGCACCGCTATGGCATCGTCATGGTGGACAAGGCGCATCCGAAGAATGACCGCGTGCTCAAGCTCAAGGGCATGGTGGAAAAACCCCACCCCTCGAAGGCGCCGTCCACGCTCGGCATCGTCGGCCGTTACATCATTCCGAAGACGCTTTTTGCAACGCTGGAGAAACTGGGGAAGAACGCCAAGGGCAAGGAAATAAAAAAGAAAGAAATCCGCCTCATTGACGCGCTGATCCACGACATGAAGAAAATACCCATCCATGGCGTGCACTGCGAAGGCGTGCGGCTCGATACGGGAACGCCGGAGGGATATAGGGAAGCGGTGAAGATTTTTGAGTGAAGAGTATCTTACGACTCACACCTATACCCAAACGGCGGCACTCTATAATTCGGTTTCTTGAATGTGTAGTTCATACAATCGGACCCTACGGCGGGCTTGGCCGAAGACTTACTGCCGCGGACCCAGCGTCCGCGCTCTGCGTCGTACTCGTAGATCTCTGTATCAGAGTAATCGCCGAAAAGGCCATAGTCGCTGAGGTAGGTATACGGGCGGGGATTGTAGTAGCGGCGGCGATTTTCAGGGTGAAGGCCGTGGGTGACCGAGCGGTGGGGGCTGTTGTAGTAGAAGTCGTAGATCTCGTTGTCGCTGACATCAAGAATACGGTGGCCGGCGGCACGTCTCTCGTGGAATTCCCACGGGTGCACGGTATAGGAGCCTTCGGCGTAGGCAGTGCCCCTCAGAAAGAGGGAACTCAGGAAGGCTGCGGAGAGGAGAAGGGCCGTGGAATAGGGCTTAAAATGCATAAGTATTGACAAAATGGCAATGAAAGTACCATGTATAATTGTGAGGTCAAGGAAACCGGTAGTTGATATTTCCTACAAATAATGTATAATACTATTAACATTCATACCAATTTCCCCCTTAATCCGTATGAAGAACCGTAATACCCTTGTCGCCGCGTTAGTCGGCGTCCTCGCGGGCACAGTGATCGGCGCAGGCACCTATTACTCTGCGCAAGTCGTTTCCTACCGCTACAGCGACGTGGAGGGCTCGCGGGAGCAATACCGCCGCAGCGACAACAGCCCGACGGATCGCGCTAGCATTCGCACGGTCGATGGGCACGGCGTCGCAGAGGCGCAGGCCAACGAAGACCCGTGTGCAGATGTCCACCCGCGCCGCAAGGCACGCTGCATGGAAGCTGCAGAACGTGGCGTTGAATACAACGACGACGCATACGACGAGAATTAATCGTTCTCGCCATCGAAAGACCGGGGCATATGTCTCGGTCTTTTTTTGTGCTCAACTGTTCCCATAGCAACCCCCTCACCCAACCCTCTCCCACGGGGAGAGGGATTTTAGATTCGCAAGCGATGATCAGGGACGCGCAGGAAGAATCCTGCGCTGGGATGCCTTTGAAATCGTTACTTTGACTTCCTCCGCAACATCTCAATTTCATCTCTCAGATCCGCAGCCTTCTCAAACTCCAGATTTTCCGATGCCAGCGCCATCTGATTTTCAAGCTCGTCGAGAAGCCGCTTCATTTCGTCTTTCGGAATCTTCTGGGGATCTCTGTGCGGACGCCGCAGCTCCAGCTTGCTGTGCTCTTCGGCGATATCGTGGATGGCCTTCTCGATGCTTTTCGGCGTAATGCCGTGCTTGATGTTGTAGGCCTCCTGAATAGCGCGTCGGCGGTTGGTTTCATCGAGAGCCGCTTTGATCGCATCGGTCTCGCGGTCGGCATACAGAGTGACATGGCCGTGCAAGTTTCTCGCGGCGCGGCCGATGGTCTGGATAAGTGCGTCGCGGGAGCGCAGGAAGCCCTGCTTGTCGGCGTCCAGGATGGCGATGAAGCTCACTTCTGGCAGGTCGAGACCTTCGCGCAGCAGGTTGATGCCCA
>JBBTVH010000043.1:0-1874 GCA_038063355.1 Patescibacteria group bacterium
AGGCCATGTGCCCGAGGACGAGGAGTTCAAAGAGGATGAAGAGCGCCCATACAAACTGCGTGAAGACGCGTGTGACAAAGAACTTCTGCATGCAGAAGGTTGTCATGTTGAACACGTTCGCTCCATTGGAGAACGCGCCCACCTGGCGGAGGCATCCCTGGTCCAAAAGTCGGTTGAAATTTATCGTGAGCTCCTCAAGCCCCTCCCCTTTCACATTGAGGTATACCTCGGGAAGCGGCTCTACGATCCGCCGCAACGGCGCATCACCGATGCTGCCGTAACTGAAGACCGTGAAGAGCGTCCAGACGGAGACAAAAAAGAAACCTATGACCCATAGAGGCGAGAATGTCGCCCGGAAACGGATCATTCCGGTTTTAATCGCAGAACGAGCGACGATCGCGGCGCCGATAAGAAGCCAGAGGATGACGTACGGAATAAAGGGCCCCGTCCTTCCGAGTGTGCGAAGGATCATCGGGATAAGCGTGTACACGCCGCGGCAGAACAGTCCGCCTGGGTCACATACGCCTTGAAGGGATTCAAGGACGTCGTTCGGAAGATACACCGCCCCGTGGACGGGAACGCCGAGATACACGAGTGTCGAAAAGATCCCCCACAGGAGAAGCCCCACAAACAGTGCGATGGAGAGGATGAAGACGGTTTTCTGGCGCATAGCGGACGTAGTGTAAATGAGTGAGCAATCTATTGCTGTATTGCTATATTGTTAAATTGTTGAATGACACAGAGAACATCATCAAATCTTAGCCATTTAACAATACAACAGTTTAACAATTGGTCTTATATGTCGGATGATGGAGACAGACATGACCTTGGATATCTCCGCCATCCGCCGGCAGTTCCCCGTCCTTCGGCGCAGCATCGGCGCACGCCCGCTCGTATATCTGGATTCCGCGGCCACCGCGCAGATGCCCGAAGCCGTGTGCCTGGCGATGGCGCGGTGGAACAAGGAACAGAAGTCCAACGTGCACCGCGGCATGCACGTGCTCGCTGAGGAAAGCACGGTGGCGTATGAAGACGCGCGGACGGCCGTGCAGAAATTTTTGAACGCCGCGCACGGAGAGGAAATCATCTTCACCAAAAGCTGCACGGAGTCGATCAACCTAGTCGCGAGAAGCTGGGGCGAGGCGCATCTGCATGAAGAGGATGCCGTGGTACTTTCGATTCTTGAGCATCACAGCAACATCGTCCCGTGGCAGCAGCTGAACGACCGCAAGGGTGCGGACGTACTGTGGATGGATATCGATGAGAACGGGGTGCCGCGGCTTGACGATCTGAACAAGCATCTCGCCACCGGCCGCGTGAAGCTCGTCGCGATCACGGCGCTCAGTAACGTGCTCGGCATCGCTCCGGATCTCCCGAAGATCATCCAAGCCGCGCATGACGCTGGCGCTCTCGTGCTTCTCGATGCCGCGCAGGCGATCGCCCACATGCCGATCGACGTCCAGAAACTGGATTGTGACTTTTTGGCCTTCTCAGGCCATAAACTCTATGGCCCCACAGGCGTCGGCGTGCTCTACGGCAAGCGCGAATACTTGGAGAAGATGCCCCCCTTCCTCGGCGGCGGCATGATGATCCGCTCTGTAACGCTGGATGGATTCACTCCCGCAGATCTCCCCGGAAAATTCGAAGCAGGAACCCCGCCTATTTCGGAATCTATTGGGTTAGCAGCGGCAATTGAGTGGATGAAGCAATATTCATGGGAGGATATTCAAGCTCACGAACAGGAACTTTTACGATTTACGATTGATAATTTACGATTGATTCCCGGTCTTCAACTGCTCGGGCCCTGTGGAAAATCGCAAATCATCAATCGTCAATCGTCAATCGTCCATGGCTGTTTAAGTTTCACCCTCGAC
>JBBTVH010000044.1:0-3837 GCA_038063355.1 Patescibacteria group bacterium
ATAGATGCTTGCGTAGCCGAGTTTCCCGTAGAACCAGAGGGCACCGAACGTGCTGATGAGAAGCAAAGCCCCGATCTTCGGAAGCGCATCGAGCCCGCGTTTCTTGCCGACTCCCGTGATATTGAAGTAATCGTCGAGTCCCCCAAGAAGCCCGAGCGCCAGCATGGTGAAGAGAGGCAGGTACACCTGCCCGCGCTGGAGGAGCGAATTCTCGACCGCCCCAGAAAGCGAGAACAGGCGGGAAATAAGGACCGTGAAGAGGATCGAACCCCAGATCAGTACTCCCCCCATTGTGGGGGTTCCGAACTTGTGCTGATGGTAGGTGCGGAAGACCGTCGGCTCACGGCCATCCATCGTCTCTACACGAAGTTGCTTCCCGATTTTATTGCGGCGAAGAAAACTGACGAACGGCGGCGTGAGCAGCAGGCCGATCGCAAACGCGAAGACGGCATACAGCAGAATCGCGAGGAGAGAGATTTCCGGACGGGAGGGGAGGAAGTCAGGCATGGCGGAAGCTTACAGTCCTCTGGACAAGAGTTCTATGCCATCACAATAACAGGAGGTTAAATGGCTATATTGCTCAATGGTTCGCAAGCGATCACCTAGCCATTTAGCCATGTAACCATTGAACAATGTTCCATCATTCATCTCTGTCGTTGCGATCCGAATGCGCCTTGTCGATGTCGTAGAAGCGCATTTGTTCCTTCTTGAAGAGCAGTTCCACGCGTCCGATGGGACCGTTACGGTGCTTGCGGATATAGATATCCGTGAGTCCAGGGCGGTCGCTGTCTTCCTCGTAGTAGTCCTCGCGGTACATCATCATCACGACGTCGGCGTCCTGTTCGATGGAGCCGGAATCGCGCAGGTCGGAGAGCGCGGGGATATTGCCCGGGCGGCTTTCGACGGCGCGGGAAAGCTGCGAGAGCGCGATGATGGGAATATGGAG
This sequence comes from Patescibacteria group bacterium, assembly GCA_038063355.1. GTDB lineage: Bacteria > Patescibacteriota > Gracilibacteria > Peribacterales > Peribacteraceae > 2-12-FULL-55-11. The sequence goes on from JBBTVH010000044.1 coordinate 947, forward strand.
TTCGCGGCCGAGCTGCTTCAGGGACCGGGAGATTTCGGAGATCTCCTGCACGCGGTTTCCCGCGTAGCTCATGTTTCCCGTACTCATGAGCTGGAGGTAGTCGATAATGAGGAGATCGAGACCGTGTTCCATTTGGAGGCGGCGGGCTTTTGCGCGGAGTTCCGGAATGGAGGAGGCGACGGAGTCGTCGATGAAGATGTTGGCCTTCGAAAGTTCGTCCATGATCGGGCCCATGTTCTGGAAGTCGGAATCGTCGAGCTTGCCGCGCTGCAGTTTCCACGAATCGACGCCGAGGAGGGAGGCGAAGAGACGGTCGACGAGCTGTTCCTTGCTCATTTCCAGCGAGAATACGCCCACGCTCTTATGAGAACGGATTGCGGCATTTTGCGCGATATTCAGCGCCAGCGCGGTTTTTCCCATGCTCGGGCGGCCGGCAAGGATAATCAGATCGGACGGCTGCAGCCCCGAGAGCTTCATGTCGAGTCCTTTGAAACCCGTGGGGACCCCCTTTACCTGATCTTCGTCTTTGGTTTCATGGAGTTCCGCGAAGCGTTCGTAGCGGGCAGAAAGCACATCGCGGATGTGGACGAACTTGTCCTTGAGGAACGTGTTGCTGATATTGAAGACGGTCTTCTCCACTTCCTCGAGCATGTCGGGGATCTGACGTCCTTCTTCGTACCCCAGCGCGGAAATGCGCTGCCCGGCGGCAATGATGCGGCGGTGGACGGCTTTGGTTTTGACGATCTGGCCGTACTGGTACACGTGTGACGCGGTAGGAACCTCTGCGGCGAGCTGGGCCAAAAATGCCGAGCCCCCCAGATCCTGGACTTTAGAGTCAGTGCGCAGTTTCTCGCTCACCGTCACGAAGTCGATCGGCTGATGCTGTTGATACAGCCCAAAGATCGCCTGGAACACCGAGCGGTAGACGGGATCGTAGAAATCATCCGGAATCATGAAATCACTGATTTTGATGATGGCATCGGGATCCAGAAGAAGCGCGCCGAGCACGGTCTTTTCCGCGTCGAGAGAGTGGGGCTGAATGCCAATGGAAGAAACCGCCGGGGTCGGCATGGGGAAGGATTGTCATGGGAAACGGCCTCCCGGGCAAACAAGTCGCCTTGCCTGCATGGCGGAGTGCCGTGCGCTCTGGGGAAAGCTGTGGAGAGGGTGTGGAAAACCATTTACGATTGAGAATTTGCGATTTACGATTTGTCGCTTCAAATCGTAAATCGCAAATCTGAAATCGAAAATCGTTATGCAGGCAGCGCGATGACCAAAATCTCTTTTTCGAGCTTCTTGGCGATGTCTTTGTTCTGCTCTAGGAACTGGCGGGCGGGCTCGCGGCCGTTGCCGAGTGTGGTCTCTCCCACTTTGTAGTAGTTTCCGGCTTTTTCGATGACACCGTGCTTTACCCCAAGATCGAGGATATCGCCGGCGCGGCTGATGCCCTTGGCATAAAGAATGTCGAACTCCGCCTGCCGGAACGGGGGAGCGATCTTGTTTTTCACCACTTTGACCCGCGTGCGGTTCCCGACGACCTCTTGTTCCGCAGCCGTCTTCGCGCTCGCTCCTTCCGCAGCGGGGATCTTTTCGAGGATCTTATCAATCCTGCGGACATCTAGGCGGATGGAGGCGTAGAACTTCAGGGCGTGTCCGCCGGTGGTCGTCTCGGGGTTCCCGAACATCACGCCGATTTTCATGCGGATCTGGTTGATGAAGATAACCGAACAGTTGGTCTTGCTCACAATCGAAGTCAATTTTCGAAGCGCCTGACTCATGAGGCGAGCCTGAAGCCCCATGTGGCTGTCGCCCATCATGCCTTCGATTTCGGCCCGGGGCGTAAGCGCCGCGACCGAGTCGATGACGATAACGTCGATACCGCCCGAACGCACGAGGGTTTCCGTGATTTCCAGCGCCTCTTCCCCGTCATTGGGCTGGGAGACGAGAAGGTTGTCGATGTCCACGCCGATCTTTTTGGCATAGGTCACGTCGAGCGCGTGCTCCGCATCCACGAAGGCCGCACGACCGCCGACTTTCTGGGCTTCGGCGATCATATGCAGAGCAAGTGTCGTCTTTCCCGAGGACTCCGGCCCGTAGATCTCGATGATGCGGCCCTTCGGGACCCCTCCGCCGAGTGCGAGATCGAGTGCGAGAGAACCACTGCTGAATGTTTCGATGGCGACGACATTCTTATCTCCCATGCGCATGACCGCGCCTTCGCCGTATTGCTTTGATATTTGAGCGAGAGCGAGCTTCACTGCCTCTTCTTTCGGGGAGGGGGGCGCCTTGGCGGGAGGCAACTTTTGCGGCGCGGGGGATTTTGCAGGAGTAGTGGAAGCAGTCATGGTACGGGGGGAAGAAGTCTTCGGCATGGTTGTGGAACGGGAGAGAGATGTAAAGGTGTATGAACGTACACCCATACTGTACGCTGATGTAAATTCCTGCAAGAAAGACGAATTGCAATCAAATAGAAACTAGTATGGTGTATGATTGTACACCCCTATAAAATACGAAGAACGGGGGTGTTGTACATTTTTGGAACTGTAGAGACGCACCGGTGGTGCGTCTTGTCCATGTTTCGGAGACGCACGAACCGTGCGTCTCTACAGATCACATTCATTTCATGAGTTCCTTCGTCAGCGCGATGATCTTACTGACCTCCGCCCGATTGATCGAATCATCGGGACGGAAACGGTTGAGCAGAGCACCGTCCGGTGACGTGTCTCCCTGGACGAAGCCGTGGAATGCGCCGAGAGCGATCGCAGGGCCGTAGTGATGGTTCGCCGGTACGTCAGAGAAGGTTGACGTGGTCTTTCCGATGACGAAGCCCATGACTTCGAGTATCGTCTGGATCACGGCTCCACGAGTGGCAGGAGTGTTCACATCGAGCG
>JBBTVH010000045.1:0-4986 GCA_038063355.1 Patescibacteria group bacterium
CGCCGATGAAGTACCGCATACATGGCCCATTGAATCCGTCGCTCTGCATGTCGTGCTGCTTCAATTCATCCCGGCTGAAGACGATCACGCGGCGTGGCTTGTAGTTTTTCAGAAGCGTTTCGGCGAATTTCTTGCCGAAGGAGCCGGTGCCGCCGGTGATCAGAATCGAAAGATTATCAAACGTTGCCATCAGCGGGATGCTAGCACGAATGTAATGAAGAACAGCTATTCTCTATGCCTTTTTCTGATATTTCTTCCACCGCCGTTCCACCTTCTTATTAATCCCGGCGATTTCCGAGTGCTTCTCCAAAAACGCATACAATTCCTGCGCGGTGAAATCATTCCTTGGGGCGAAATGTCCGAAAATTGCGTCCATCAATGCCGCGTCTTCTTCGCTATCCACCGAAAGGCAGATTTCCGGATGGCGGAGTTCTTCCGGCGGAGCAATTTCATGAATGCGGTATTTTCCTTCTTCGCGCCGGAGACAGAGCGTTCCATGCTCGCGCACGGCGGGATCATTGCATTTACTCAATGCGTCTTTAAATGTTCGCATCGAAAAGACCTCTGCAAACTGTCCCGAAGAAAATCCAGGCCGCAGATCGTTTCCTACCCAGTCCCACTCGCCGCTTTTATAGGTATTCACGCAGAGGTCGATGATTGCCGGATCAATCACCGGGCTATCGCCGTACAGTTGTACACCAACATCAGCGTTCAGCATCTCAAGTGCACCATTCATACGGTCGGCAACATCACTTTCTGATCCGCGGAAGCAGGGGATATTCAGCGAGGCGCAGTAGGCTGCGACAGGATCATTCTCCGGACTCTCGGGAGTAGCTACCATGACTCCATCAATCGTCTTCGCCCGAAGTGCGCGGTCCAGAAGATGCCCTAGAAGAGGCTTTCCTTCGATCGGGCACAGGGTTTTTCCAGGCAGACGTTCGGAACCCATGCGGGCGGCGATGACAGCTATGATCCTTGGCATCGGGAATAAGATACAAGAAACAAGATACAAAAAAGATACAAGAAACAAATAAATCCTAAATCTCAGGCTTCAAACTGCCTTTTGTAGTTTTCTAGTTTGGGTCTTCTTTGCTTCTTGTATCTTGTTTCTTCACCGTTCTATCTAGGTTAGGCTTTCCCCATGCCCCAGAGGATCTTGATTACCGGCGGCGTCGGCTTTATCGGCGTCAACGCCGCGGAGCGGTTTTTGAAGGACGGCTGGAACGTCGACATCTTCGATAATTTTTCGAGGAGGGGAGTGGAGCTCAATGAGGAGTATCTACAAGCGATGCCGAATGCGAAGAATCTGAGCATCCACCGCGGCGACATTCGCACCGATCTCGATCTTCTCCAAAAACTCTGCGATACGGCGGATGTCGTCTTACATCTCGCGGCCCAGGTAGCAGTCACCACGTCCGTTACCGATCCGAGGACAGACTTCAACATCAATGCGCTTGGCACGTTCAACGTTCTGGAAGCAGTGCGCGCCAGCACCAAGAAGCCGATCGTGATCTACGCATCCACGAACAAGGTCTACGGATCGCTGGAGCATCTTTCGGTGGTTGAAGAGAAGAATCGTTACGCACTAGGAGGCGGGTTGTGTGCCGTAGACGAAAACCAGCAACTCGATTTTCATTCGCCCTATGGCTGCAGCAAAGGCGCCGCGGATCAGTACGTGCGCGATTACAGCAGGATCTACGGGCTCAAGACCATCGTTTTTCGGCAGTCTTGTATCTACGGCCATCGGCAACTCGGCATAGAAGATCAGGGGTGGGTGGCGTGGTTCATGATCGCGGCGATGTTCAAGCGCCCGGTAACGCTCTACGGTAATGGAAAGCAGGTCCGCGATCTCCTCTTTGTGGACGATCTTGTGGAAGCGTACGTTCAAGCAATCGCGCATATCGACCGTTGCAGTGGACAGGTCTATAATCTGGGAGGAGGTCCTGAAAATGCACTTTCTCTCATGGAATTCTTCTCCATCCTCGAAAAAGATTTCGGGCAGAAGTTATCACCGGCGCATTCTCCGGAGCGTCCGGGCGATCAGCCGCTCTTCATCGCCGATAACGGCAAGTTCGAAGCGGATACGGGGTGGCGGGCGGAGACAGGAGTGCGGGATGGACTGAAAAAATTAAATGACTGGCTGCAGAACAACCAGCCGATGCTGCAGAGTTTCTACAAATAAGGCATGAGCACGTCTCCATCTCTGAGTTGGCAACAAACAGTCGACCTCCTTCGCAATGCAAAATCAAAGGAAGAATGTCTCCGGCAGGCCTATGACATCCTCACGCGGAAATATTACGGCAACCGGTTGAAAACCCTCACGCATGCGTTCGAGTTGTTCCCTCGTGCACACGAAACACTGTGGCAGCATGAGGGATTTTTGCATTGCACGAATTTCAACCGTCTTCTGAGAGCGCTTCTCCTGGGGAGTGGTCAATTCAAAGAGAGCGACATCAAGGTTTGTTGGGCACTCCTCTGGGGGGTTTCTCCGCATCAATATATGAAGATTCGATTGGATGGTCGAATAATCAATGTAGATCTTTGGGCGAAGTCCTATGGGATTCCATTCGGACAATACGCACGGGGTTTCTATGCCTGATCCTCCTTCACAAACTTCAAAAATTCCTCCAGCTCTCCCCACATCCCGTACTTTTCCACCTCTCTACTGTGCCCGTAGAGATGGAAAAAATCCTGCTTCGTCTCTTTTGCGTATCCATAGAGATATTTCGCGACTGCCAACCACGATCCCATTGCAGAGTGCGGCGTCTTCAGTTTACGCAAACGCGGATAGCGCGCACGCAGCGGCCCGAAGAAATCGAGCATCTTCCAGTTGAGCTTCATGCGGCGGCGCCAGGGGAAGGGGAAAATCTGAAGTGTGACCGGCTGCAAGAAAGGATCGGTTGCGGAAAATTCCAGATCGTTCGTCGTCCGCGCTCCGTTAAAACCCGCTTGTTCCACGATATTCCGGGTGCGGGGGTTCACTGCTCCGTAGGGATAACAAAACATCGTGCAGGGTTTGCCGGTTACTTTTTCCACCCAGCGCTTGCTTCCGCGAATTTCCTCCGTGGCATGCTCTTCCGCAATCCGCGTGAGATGCGGATGTGTGAGCGTGTGTGCGCCGATGGTATGGCGAGTGCTCAGTTCTTTGATCTGCTCTTCATTCATCATCTGTTGCCCATGCTGTGGATGCGGGCAAATGTAAAAGGTTCCCTTGGCGCCGTAGCGATCCAGAAGGTCTGCGATCTTGAGATCGAGAAGATAGCCGTCGTCCCAGGAAGTCAAAAACTGCATAACAGGGAGAAAGTATTACGTATGAGGTATTAAGTATTACGTATTACGTGGACATACCTAATACTTAATACATAATACCTAATACTACCTTCGTTTCATGAACAAAAAGGCTCTTATCACCGGTATTACCGGCCAGGACGGCTCGTATCTGGCGGAACTTCTGATTAAAAAAGGATACGAGGTTCACGGCATCGTGCGCCGCGCTTCCACCTTCAACCGCGGTCGCATCGACCATCTCTGTTCTGATGTGGGGCATTCCGCCGCGACGGTGTATCTGCATTACGGTGATTTGGGAGACAGCAACTCGCTACTTCGTGTTCTCAGTGATGTCCGACCCGATGAAGTCTATAACCTCGCTGCCCAAAGCCACGTGGGTGTGAGCTTCGACATGCCGGAATACACCGGAGACATCACGGCGCTCGGGACGACGCGTCTCCTGGAAGCGCTTCGCACGAGCAAACTGAACGCGAAGTTTTACCAGGCGAGCAGCTCCGAACTCTTCGGCAAAACCACGACGCCGACGCAGAATGAAGAGACCCCGTTTTATCCGCGCAGCCCCTACGGATGCGCGAAGGCCTATGCGTACTACCTCACGAAAAACTACCGCGAGAGCTACGGGATGTTTGCGGTGAACGGCATCCTCTTCAATCACGAGTCGCCGCGCAGGGGAGAGAACTTCGTCACACGCAAAATCACGCTGAGCCTTGCAAACATTCTCGCGGGCAAACAGGAGTGTCTGTACCTCGGCAACCTTGAAGCCAAGCGCGATTGGGGCTACGCGCCGGAATTTGTCGAGGGCATGTGGAGGATGCTCCAGCACCCTGAGCCAGAGGATTTTGTCCTGGCTACCGGCCGCACGGCTTCGGTGCGGGAGTTCCTTGAGATGTGTCTCAAGCACTTGAAGATCGATTACGCCAAGAAAGGATCGGGGAAAGATGAGATCTACATCAACACGAAGACCGGGAAAACCATCGTCGCGCTCGATCCGCTCTATAGTCGCCCGGCGGAGGTGGATTTCCTGCTTGGTGATGCATCAAAAGCCAAGGAGAAACTTGGGTGGGAAGCCAAAACCAGCGTTGAGGAACTGGCGAAAATCATGTTGCAGGCGGATTGCAGAGAACACGGCGTTCCAATGGAGAATTGAGAATTGAGAATGGAGAATTGAGAATTCGCAAGCGATACATCTGTTTTCAAGAGTAATTCTCCATTCTCAATTCTCCATTCTCAATTCATAATTCAACTGATGCGTAAGAAAGCCGTCATCGCGGGGATTGGAGCGTTTGTTGTTGTGCAGCTGGTGATCCTTGCGGGGTATGCCGTCATCTTGCTTCGGACGGAACTTGCGACGGGCTCATCAAGTTCACAGAAACTGACACCATTTCTGGAATTTGGCCGTACGGTCGACAAATGGGCGAGCGCATTTTACAAGGGGTTAGTTCCTGAGCAGACGCTTCCGGCGTATCGACTGGAGATTGATCCCGATCAGTGGGGACGGATGATGCAGAGCCTGCCCGCCGCCGATGCAGCATTCAACGAAGAGCTGGCGCCGTGGGTGCCGACAACATTTGCCGCAGAGGATGCCGTGTGGGATGCGCACGTCCGTGTCCACGGTGAAAGTCCCGCGCACTTCATCTGGCCGAAGAAATCCTTCGATGTGCAATTTGCGAGGGGCAAGCCATTCCACGGTTCTCAAGG
>JBBTVH010000046.1:0-9509 GCA_038063355.1 Patescibacteria group bacterium
CCAACGTCGCAACGGTCCGCAACTTCTCGGCAAACGACACGACGACGGTGCAGGTCATCGTGCAGAACCAGGCCGATCTCTTCATCACGAAGAGCGGCATCGGTCAGATCCAGCGCGGTTCCACGCTCCTCTACACGGTGACGGCCTTCAACCTCGGTCCGAACACGGCGACCAATGTCGTGATCGCCGATCCTCTGCCTGCAGGCGTGACCTTCAATGCGGCGCAAAGCTCCAGCGGATGCGTGCTCAATGGAGCAAACATCCTCTGTAACAACTTCACGCTGGTCAACGGCGCAAGCAAGACGGTGCAGATCGCGGTTGACGTGCCTGCGACCTTCACTCCCTGTGACGGACAAATCAGCAACCAGGCTTCGGTCTCCACGTCTGCGACGGATCCGAATCCGGGCAATAATCAGAGCGCCGTGGTGCAGTCGACCGTCACCTGCCCGAACGTGACCTACACGATCAGTAAGACCGACGGCAAGACGACGGTGAATCCTGGTGAGACAGTCACCTACACCATCACAGCGACGAATACGTCGACGGTGAACGATACGAATGTGACGATCACCGACACACTGCCGAGTAACGTCACCTTCGTCTCCGCTTCCGGAGGAACGCTCAACGGCAACTCCGTGGCCTTCGTCCTCCCGAGCATTGCTGCGGGACAGACGATCACGAGGAGCGTGACGGTGACGGTGAACGCGAATACTACGAATGGCACCGTGCTCACCAACGTCGCAACGGTCCGCAACTTCTCGGCAAACGACACGACGACGGTGCAGGTGGTCACGACAGCAACGGACATGGGCCTGACGATGACGGCACCTTCCACGGTGCAGCGCGGCTCGACTCTGAGCTACCAGATCAACGTCACGAACCTCGGGATCGTTGCCGCAAGCAACGTCCAAGTAGTTGATCCTCCGGTACCCGCGGGCAACACGACCTTTAACTCTGGCCTTAGTTCCGCGTCCTGCACGCAGTCCGGAAGCCAAGTCATCTGCAACGTCGGAACGGTGACTCCGGGCCAGACGGTGACGCTCACTGTTACCTACAACGTTCTTGCACAAACCCCATGCACGGGCACGATCACGCTCCAAAACACGGCTACGGTGACGAGCTCCACGACGGACCCGAATGCGACCAATAACTCAGCAACCGTCTCCACGACCGTCACCTGCCCAGTCGCAACCTTCCTCGTGAGCAAGACGGACAACAAGACCACAGCCACTCCGGGTGAAACGCTCACCTACGTCATCACCGCCCGCAACACCTCAAGCACAGTAGCCACAAACGTGCAGCTCACGGACACGCTCCCGGGCAACATCACATTTGTCTCCGCCTCCGGAGGCATCCTCAACGGCAACGTCGTGACCTTCGTCATCGGAGCGATGGGCTCCGGACAGACGATCACGCGCTCCGTCGTTGTCACCATCAATAGCGGCGTCACGAACGGCACGATTCTCACCAACACCGCCGCGATCGGCTCCTTCCAGAGCCAGGACACGACGACCGTGCAGGCCACGGCCACGCCGACCTTCACGATGACCAAGACCGACGGAAAGACCACGGCGACTCCGGGCGAAACCCTTACCTACACGATCGGCGTGACCAACACCTCTGCGGTCGCGGGCACGAACGTGGTGGTGACGGACACGCTCCCGAGCAACGTCACCTTCCTCTCCGCATCCGGTGCCGTGCGAAACGGCAACACGGTCACGTGGACAGTTGGCTCCATCGCTGCAGGCCAGACGGTGAACCTCTCGCTCCAGGTCCAGGTGAACGCGGGTACGAGTAACGGAACGCTCATCAGTAACACGGCCTCGATCGGTACGGTCAGCGCCCAGGACACCACGACGGTGCAGGGCACGACCCAGGCCACGCTCACCTTGAGCCTCACGGATTCCACCGATCCTGTGGCACCGGGCCAGAGCTACACCTACAGCATCCAGCTCACAAACATCGGCGGAACACCGGCGACGGGCGTGGGCCTGACCCAGGTTCTCGACGGCGACACGGAATTCCTCTCTGCATCCAATAACGGGACGAACAGTAACAACGTCGTCACGTGGACAAACCTCACGATCCCTGCCAACGGTTCGCTGCAGCTCATCACCTCAGTGCGCGCCAAGAGCACGGTCCAGGACGGCAGAGTCCTCAATTCCACGGCCTTCAGCAACTCTCTTTCTGACACTGAAACCACGCTCGTGCGCACCTCAGGAACGGGCACACGTGACATCACGATCGTCGTACGCGACTCCGTGGACCCGGTCGAACCCTCGGAATGCTTCGATTACCTCCTCACGGTCCGCAACAACCGCGGTATCACGGAAGTCGTGGATGTCACCGGATTCCTAGATGACGACACCGAATTCCGCGACGCCGACCGCGGCGGCCAGCTCCTCGGTAACACCCGCATCGAGTGGCAGGACATCTCGATCGGAGCCAACAGCTCCGTGCAGCTCCGCGCCGGCGTGTGCGTGAACACCAGCGTCTCTGACGGCCAGAACCTGCAGTTCCGCGGCAGAGTGGAAAACGCCGAGGACACTGAGTACACACGCGTCGTCTTCTTCGGCAAGCCCATCCCGCCGATCATTCCACCGATCCCCGGTGCATTGATCACGGTCGATAAGAGCGCCGACCGCCAGGAAGCGCAACCGGGCAGCATCATCCTCTACACGGTGACAATCCGTAACCAGGGCTCTGCGCCCACGGGCGACATCGTGGTCGAGGACATCTTCTCGGCAGGAACCATCACGGTGGAAGAGGCCGGAGGCGGCGTGATCACCGGCAACGGCATCACGTGGACCGGCATAAACCTCGGGGCGAACTCCACCAGAGTCCTCCAGTACCGCGTCCGCGTCAGCCCCTCCATGCGCCACGGCGAGATCATCAGTAACACCGTGACCGTCAGAAGCCCGCTCGGCGTGATGACCGACAACGAACAGGTACGGATCCTGAGCGGTCTGCCCCAGACGGGAAACTTCCTCGGAGGAGACCTCAACCAGCATCTCCGCCCGCGAACGGGAGCAGCATCCGATGCGGACGTTCCGCTCTCCTCGCTCCCGATGATTCTCTGGACCCAGCTCCTTGCCATCGGCCTCGGCGCCGGCAGCTGGTTCGGGAAGAAGGCGATGCTCGGAATATAAGAAAACGACAATCGAAGAGAAACGTCTCGGATACGCTCCGGGGCGTTTCAGGAGCGGGCATACCTGCCCGCATCGAGCGAGCCCCCACCTGCGGGGTGGGCAGGCAAGTATGCCTGCCCCACTGTTAAGGATTTTTTCATGCTTCCCCCAGCACAAACTTCCGCACGATCTCCGGCGTCTGATCGATCGCTATTTTCAACGATTTCGCATCCGCCGCGGTCATTTTGCTCAAGACCCACGCAGCAAGATCTTTGCTTTTGGGCTGCGGCCCGATCCCCAGACGGATGCGGGCAAATCCTTCGCCGATACTGTCAACGATCGACTTCATGCCGTTATGGGTGCCGGGTCCTCCTTTCTCCCGGAAGCGGATCGTGCCAAGCGGCAGATCCACGTCGTCGGTGAAGACGATCAATTGCTTGGCTGCATCAAGCTTATAAAACCGCAGAAGCTTGACGATCGAGTCACCGGAAAGATTCATATACGTCTGCGGCTTTACCAGCAGGATCGGCGCGGTGACGATACGCCCTTCCTGGGTCACGGCATTGAACTTCTGCATCGGCTTCCATTCCCCTTCTCCAAAATTTTCTGAGAGAGAATCGAGCGCAGCGAAGCCCGCATTGTGGCGGGTGCGGTCGTACGAAGCGCCGGGATTGCCGAGACCGACGAGGAGCAGATGAGGCTTCATGACAGCAAGTGTAGCAAGGAAGACGCTGTGGGCCGAGTAGGGGCATAGCGTGCTATGCCCCGCGTCGTGCTGTGCCCTGTTGCCCCTGCATTGAAAGGGCATTGCGCGCAATGCCCCTACGCGGCCATCACGATTGCAACAATCTATCCCTCTTCATTCTCGAATTCCCGCATCTGCATCTCCCGCGCAAGCACCGTGGAAAGAAGTTCCTGCACCTGCTTGGCGTCTTTCAGATTCTTGCTGTGCAGGTAGACCTCCATCTGCGCCAGAATTTTGGCTTCCACTTTTCGCGGATGCGCCACTGTTTCCATGGAGATCGCCGATCCCGTCGAAATCTTTTCCACAGAGATCGTGCCATAGCGCAGAAGCGTGGGTGTGACACCTTTGATCTCATAGCTCACGCCCTGGATGTCGCTGTAAAGAACGCGCGAGGATTCGCGGTGGAACCACCCATGCCAGGCAACGTCGATGATGCCCTGGTCCGTGAGGATCCAGGCGTCGAGGAAGAAATCAAAAAAGTTCCGCAGCCACCAGCCGCCCACGCACACGGACCATATCCCGACGCCGATTGCTACAGACCGGTACGGCGCCGCAAAGAGCAACGCGGCTCCGAGCCCGAACGCGAGTGTCGGCCAGAAGAGTCCCTTCAGTCCCATCAGCCAGTGGCGATGCACCACGGCAACGACCGATTCGTCGTCTTCCAGATGCCGTTTGAACATGGGGCCATCCAATCGCATGGGTACATTGTACACGTATGGAAATTGAAAATTGAAAATGGAAAATTGAAAATATAATTCTCAATTTTCCATTTTCAATTTTCAATTCTATTGCTTGCAGCTACACTCTTCTAGAATGGAAAAACAGAGAAGTCTGCTATGGCACCTCCTCGATGTTGCCCTCAACATCGTCATCATCGTGGGCATCGTCGCGGGCATCCGCACGTTCCTCGTCTCCCCCTTTCAGGTGGAGGGCGATTCCATGGTGGATACGCTGGAGCACAAGGAATACATCATCATCAATAAGCTCGCCTACTTCATCGGCAACCCAACACGTGGCGATGTTGTAGTCTTCCGGCCACCGAGCGATCATAAAAAGCACTACGTGAAGCGCATTATCGGCATTCCGGGGGACGAAGTGATCATTCGCGGAGGCAAGGTCTATCTTCAGACGCCGCAGGGCGAGAGCCCCGTGGAACTCGCTGAGTCATACCTCAACGACCATAACGCGGGCCACACGTATGCCCATCCGCCAAACAGCGGGAACACGCAGGAACAAAAATTTGAGGTCCCAGAAGGAAAATACTTCCTCCTCGGCGACAACCGTCAGGCCAGCCAGGATTCCCGAAGTTTCGGCGCGATGGCCGGGGGCTCCCCGTACGTTCCCGATGCCGACATCAAAGGAAAAGTCTGGTTCGTAGCGCTTCCGATCAGCAAGATTCAGGCGTTGGAGAAGCCGGAATACGGACTGTAGGACGATTGTCGATTTGCGATTTATGATTTACGATTTGCAGCCGCAAACAAAAAATCGTAAATCATAAATCGTACATCGTAAATCAATGGCAGATTCCCCTTGCATTCGCCCTAGAATGCCGTAAACTGTAGTCGTTACCCCGGGGAGGGGTTTTTTCAAACCAAGCAAACCTGATCATGGAAGCCATCCAGCGCTACATCACCGAAGCCATCGAAGAGCTCCGCCATACCCGCTGGCCCACCCGCCAGCAGGCCGTGCGACTTTCCGCAATCACGATCGCCTTCACGGCGGTATCCGCCGCGGTCTTCGGCCTCATCGACTTTACGCTCGCCAAGATCCTGGATGTCGCCCTCACGCTTTCCATCTGACCCCCCATGCCAAAGCAAGACCCTAATGCCGGAAGAAACTGGTACGTGGTGCACACCTACGCAGGATACGAAGACGCCGTCGCTGCAGCTCTCAAGCAGCGTGTGGAATCCTTCGGCATGCAGGATTACGTCTTCGACGTACGCGTTCCGAAGGAAAAACAGCTCACATTCAAAAAGAACCAGCCGACCGAGGAAGAGAAGAAACTTTTCCCGGGCTACGTGCTTGTGGACATGATGGTGACCGATGAATCCTGGTATCTGGTCCGTAACACCCCCAACGTCACCGGATTCGTCGGCTCCGGCAACATCCCGGTCCCGGTTACCCCCGAAGAGTTCGGCATTATCGAACGCCGCATTGGTGAACAGCAGACGAAGTTCAAAAGTGACTTCCAGGTGGGAGATCTCGTTATCATCGTCGATGGCCCCTTCAAGAACTACGAAGGTTCTGTCGATAGCGTCGACGTGAACAAGGGCAAACTCACCGTGATGGTGCTGATCTTTGATCGCGAGACGCCGGTCGAACTCGACTTTACGCAGGTGCGGAAGAAGTAATCTTCGATGGATGTCGATGCACTATATCCGGCTGAAGCACGAGAAGAGCATTATATGCTAGGAACCAATAGTGAGTGGGATTACGACGAAGCATTGTTCGCCCTAGGAGCTGTAGCACAAAAAATGGTGCGAACAGAATCGGATGCACTTCAACAAGAATTTAGAATTGCTCGTGCCGCTGCTACACGGTTGCTTCGTCTTCTGGAAATACAAAACAATCTTGGTCCCGACAATCCCTACAGACAAAATTTTCGAAATGTCATGAAGGAGAAACGCGAATTGCCCAAGACGCCGGTGGAGTTGGACTTCACGCAGGTGCGGAAGAAATGAACGAAGGTTCCGATCATTTGGCACTAATACAGCAGCATCTGGCTGCCGCGGAAAAAGCTATCCGAGAATTCCGCGCTGAAGAGCATGACGTAATGCAACCAATGGTTACGTGCGCGGATATGTATATTACCTGCTGTTCTCTCTTCTCTACGTACCATGCATTCCTTGTTTTGAATGACGGAATTGTCGACCAGGATATACACAGAAAAGTCCAACGGACGTTGGAACTGGCGGGAAAAACCATCCCCGGCAATAACATTAAGTTACAACGGGTGATCGGAGAATGGATTGGAGATATTGCGGCTATTGAAATGGAGTTATGCGACAATCAAGATTCAGATACATGAATGCAATTCGTATTTCAGTCAGTGGGCTCGTCCAAGGCGTTTTCTTTCGCAAAGCCACAAAGCAGCAAGCAGATGAATTGGGCATCACCGGCTGGGTCCGCAATACCGAGGATGGCAACGTAGAAATCCATGCAGAAGGATCCCCCGATGTGTTGGAGCAATTCCAAGCGTGGTGCCGCAAAGGACCGTCCGCGGCAGAGGTCGATCACATAGAGGTTCAGGATGTACCCGTAGAAGGCTTCAGGTCGTTTGTGGTACAGAGGTAACCGCATCAGCACCGAGCGCTCTGATTTCAATGGATCGCAGACGTAAGGGCAAAAGAAGAGCAAGAAGGATCGTCATAGCAACCGCTCCGGCCGCGTAGCCGAGGCCGAGGCTTTGCACGCCGTAGTTTGGCAGGAGCCACCACGAAGACCCCACGGCGATGATGCCGCTGAGGACCATCACGATCGCAGGCGTCAGCGTGTGCTTGGTCGCGTAGAAGCCGCGCAGGAGCAGATGATTCAGGCTTTCGAAGGGAATGCTGAAGGCGTACGCCAGAAGGATCGTGCGGAAGACCGGCAGATACTCTGTGATATGTACGAGCCGTGCGGCGACCGGCGCAAGGAACGATAAGGCGATAGCGCCCGGGATCGTCACAAGAAGCAGAAGCCCTGTGCCCTTTCGCAGATAAATGAGAAAGCGTTTCCGTTCGTTTCGCGCTGCGGCCTGACTCAGTAATGCGAAGGCAGACTGCGCAACAGCGATACCGGCAACGCCAACGATCACCGACTGGAAGTTCCGTGCGTAGGCGTTGAGCATCACGGAACCTGCATCGAGCCCTGAGGCAAACTTGTCGAAAAACAGAAGCTGGATCTGCAAGGCTCCGAGCGCGGCCATGCGCGGCAGCATCAAGAGTCCCATTTCGGGAATAAACGGATGCCAGAAGCGGATTTTGAGTGACGTTCCCGAACCACGCACCGCCCACATCCGCATGATGACGAAAATGATGGTGCCCCCGAGTGTTCCCAAGATCGGTCCGTACGCGCCATGCAGTGGTGTCAGGAAAATCGTTCCGAGAATGGTTCCACCGGTATAGAGGATGGGCGTGATGCCATAGATCCAGTACCGCTGAATGGTAATGAGATACTGGCCGTAGACGTTGCCGAAAACGAACAGAAGGTTCGTAAGCAGCGTGATTCGCGCGAAGTGAATATAGATTTGAAGTTGCTCACCCGTGAAACTCACCAGATACGGCGCGATACGCGGCATGAAGAGCGCCAGGATCACCGCCATGACGCCAAAGAGCAGCGATCCCATCCCTACTGCTCCTCCGAGGAGATGATCGATGTCTTTCTGATTCCCCTTCTCTTTGTACCCCGCAAGCATCGGTACGAGCACTGCGCCGATAGCGGAGAGGATAAATGCCTGCAGCAGAAAATCACTCGGGCGAAAAGCAGCAATATAGGCATCCACGACGCCTACTTCGCCGCGGGCGTTGAAGGTGGAAGCCAATACGTTATCGCGAATAAGGCCCGCAAGTGATGCGCCGAATTGCGTTACGGCAAGGACAAGTGCTCCGCCGATGATGCGGTGCTGGCCGAGGTGCTTCTGAAAGAAGACAAACACGGCACCAGAGTAGCAGAGAGAAGACAAATTCTCGTGCGTCTTCCACTCCTCTTCATGCATAATCCCGATACACCCGATGGCCCCTGCTTCCCATCCGAAACTGGCTCCTCTTCTTCCGTTCTCTGCATCCTCCGATGCGGAAGTCGCGGCCTTGCTTAAAAAACACCGCATCGGCCTCACGGTCGAAGAAGCCCGCACGATCTGCACGATGCTGAAGCGTGACCCGACGCTGACCGAAGCGACGATCTGGGGTGTGCAGGGATCGGAGCACTGCTCGTACAAATCCTCACGGAGATTTCTTAAGAACTTTACGACGACGGGCAAGCATGTGATTCTGGGTCCCGGCGAAGACAGCGGCATCGTTGCGATTACCGACGCGCCCAAAGGCAAACGCTGGGGGCTTGTGATCTCGCATGAATCCCACAACCATCCAAGCCAGATCGTCCCGTTCGAAGGCGCAGCAACGGGTGTAGGAGGCGTAGTGCGCGACGTGGTGTGTATGGGCGCCCGCGTCATCGGTGCGCTCGATATGCTCCGGCTGGGAGATCTCCAGTCCGAGGAATCCCGTACGATCGCCAAGGAAGTCACCCGCGGCATCGCAGGTTACGGAAATCCGCTGGGCGTCCCCAACCTCGGCGGCGACACGGTGTTCGATGCGTCCTATAACAGCAACTGCCTCGTGAACGCTGCTGCGGTCGGAATCGTCCGCGAAGATGAAGTCATCCACAGTATGGCGCCCGAGGAAGCGGCGAAGGTCGGCTACGACATCATCGTCATTGGAAAACCTACGGACCGCTCCGGCTTCGGCGGTGCATCGTTTGCTTCGGCTTCGATGGAAGCAGACAAGAAAGAGCAAAACAGCGGCGCCGTGCAGGAACCGAACCCGTTCCTCGAGCGCCACCTGCTGGCATCCACGTATGCACTTTTTGACTGGCTGGCGGCGACGAAGAATCTGCATCGCGTCAGTTTCAAAGATCACGGTGCGGGAGGCAACGTCTGC
>JBBTVH010000047.1:0-3957 GCA_038063355.1 Patescibacteria group bacterium
CTCTGGAAGAGCCAATATCAGGAGAAATTTCCCGATCCTTTGCTTCGTCAGACGATCGAACAATGCCAGGAACTTACCTCGGCAGGCATGGTTCCCGGTTCGTGGACGAAGATGCATTCCAACGCACAAAACTGGTTGCGCGTGATAAGGATCAATATGGAGTTGTACCGTAAAGCAATCGCCCCACAGCAACAAGCAAGCACGCATTAGTGCTGCGTACACTTTTGGATTAATTTTCCAATCTCCCTAGCCTTGTCCCTATGCACCCGGTGCCGCACGCCTTTATAGAGATGCAGCGTGCTTCCCGAGATTTCCTTGTGCATCACATGCGCATCGGACACCGGCGTCATGCCGTCGTCTTCGCCCCAGAAAATATCCGTGGGCACGGTGATTGTTGAGAGCAGAGGACGGAGATCTTCTTTCGCTACGTTGATGAGCGTCTGGCGCATCACCGGTGATGCTTGTTCGTAGTCGTGCACGCGCACCAGGCGATAGAGGAATTTCTTCCCGAGCGGCTCGAGTGATTTGAGCCCTGGAACCTTCAGCAGGGTCTTGCCGGTCTTTGCGAGCGACAGCCCCAGAATGCGTTTGAAGTGCCGCGGATGTCGGATGCCGGCGGAGGCGCAGAGAAAAAGATGATCCGGCTTCACCATACTATTGGCGACGAGCTTGATAGCGATGCGGCCTCCATGGCTATGACCCAAGAGGAAGAATTTGCCATTTGCGATTTGCGATTTGCCATTAGCCAACCATTGCTGCACCCATGCCGCATACTGATCCGTCGTCCACGGTTCCTTCGGCTCGGCCTCGTTTCCAAATCCCGGAAGATCCGGCGCGAGGACCCGGATATCCGTATCCTTCAAAGCTTCCCGGAGCTCCGTGAAGGATTTCGCTGAGCCACCCCAGCCATGTAGGCAAAGTACTGTCGTCACGTATTCAGTGTAGCAATGGTTCGACAAAGCTCACCATGACACTTACTTATTTTCGCAGTAAATCCCGGATCTCCGTGAGGAGTGTTATCTCTTCTTTCGGCGCCGGAGGGGGCGGGGGAGGAGAGGACTTGCGGAAGCGGTTCATCTGCTTCACGGCGATGAAGATGCAGAATGCGACAATGATGAAATCGACGATCGCTTGGATGAACATCCCGTAGGCTATCTTACTGTCGCCGATTTCAATTGCCAGCGTCGAGAAATCCAGTTTCCCGAGAAGAATCCCCACGCCCGGCATGATCACGTCGCCCACAAGGGAACTGACGATCTTTCCAAAGGCGGTACCGATGATGACACCCACAGCCATATCGACGACGTTGCCTTTCATGGCGAAGTCACGGAATTCGCAGAGGATGGACATGAGGGAGAGGGGGTGAAGTGGCCCGAGGCCGCAGCCGAGGACCATGAGCGAGCAAAGCGAGTCGTATGGTGTCACGGGCCGGGATTGAACCGGCGACCCCGGGCTTATGAGTCCCGTGCTCTACCAACTGAGCTACCGTGACATATGTTGGCGGTCAAAAATGGATGAAAGGATCGATACAAACTGCTTGCCTCGCGAAGCTCCAGGAAGCGTAGTGGGGAGCTACCGTAGCAAGGCCGAACGCATTATCCGGATTTTACAGCGGTTTTTCAATCCCAAGACGTCTTCGGGGGTATGTAAACCCGAATTCTTTAAAGACCTTTTTGGCAGGGATCAGCGTGTGATGTTTCGCCCGCCAAAGGATTTCTTGAATAAATTCTTCTGTGAATTGTTCGTTTTCTCTGTGCCGGCGTGATTTGCGATTCTTCGTTGCGTAAAGATCATATCAATCTTAGGGTTTCGTGAAAGTTTTTTATCGAGTAATCAGAATTTTCGAGTTTCTCCGTGTACGATAGATTTGCATGCATCGTTCCGCGCGTATCGACTGGCTCCTCATCACAACCATCATCGTTCTGATCGTCGCATGCATCCTTCGCATCACCGTCTCCTTCCAGCCCCTCTGGCTCGATGAAATCTGGTCGCTGATGTTTGCCGACCGCACGGAACATGCGTGGCAGGTCTTTACGATCCATCATCTCAATAATCATCCGCTTAATACATTGTATCTCTGGCTGCTCGGTCGCGGGCAATGGTCGATCCTGTATCGGATTCCGTCGTTTCTCAGCGGCATTGCATTGCTTCTCTGGATGACGCGCGATGCATGGAGACGATCCCGGCACGAAGGATTCTTTACAGCACTCTTCATCGGCTTTGCGCTCCCCATCGTGCAGGCTTCTTCCGAAGCACGCGGGTACGGGCCGATGCTTCTTGCGGCGTATGCCGCGTACGTGTTCTTCCGGAAGATGGAGACAACGGGAGAGAAGCGCGACATCATTCTCTACATTCTCACGGCCTCGCTTGCGGTCGCGTTACACCTGAGCGCGGTCACAGTGATCCTGGCTGCGGCAGCATCGACGTTCGTGCGAAATTATAACACAGGGGTGATAGGAGCGTTGCGTATCATGCTGCGACGGCACGCGGTTCCCGTTCTCGTTTTCGGAGCGCTTGTCGTCTTCACGCTGAATCACCAGGCATTTGATATAGGGCAGGATCCCGGTGTGAACTTTGGCACGTTTGGCGCGAATGTTCTTGGATGGCCGGGCCTTACTCCGGTGATCGCCATGGGCCTCTCTCTCAGCACTCTGATCGCTCTTATCGCCGTGATCGAATATCGTATCCGGAACAATCCTCCGCAGGGGGTGTTCTTGCTTGTGCTCCTCTTCCTCGCCCCCGCCCTGCTGATTTTCGTCGGTTCACGCGCCATCGGGCTCGAGGTGCGGTTCTTTCTGCCGGGGATCGCTACATTTTATCTGCTTCTCAGCAAAAGCTGCGCAAAGGCGATCGCGCATCGATCCTATAGTGTGAAAGGAGCAGTTCTGATCGTTGCGCTTCTTGTCACCACCGGCCATGTACAGAGCGATGGAAGACTTCTACGGGAGGGGAGAGGGAAGAGCCGGAGTTTTCCGGAGGTGATCACGCACATGCGCGAACATTCTTCGTCACGACCTATTACCTACGGGGCGCAGTTTTCCATCGATACCGTACTCGTGGAATACTTCGGCAATACGCAGGGGGTGGAGCCCGAATTTATGTTTATTCGCCCGGATGCGTGGGAAACAAATCCTCCCGAGTGGCTCCTGGAGCGGCAGTATGCCTGGGAGAACGTACGCGAAGATTTTTTTGAGCGTGCATCGAAGGATTATGAAATCGTTCTTCCGTTTCAGGAGGAGAGGTGGTGGATTGTGTGGAAGAAAAGGGACGAACAGCTATGGTAAGAGAGACATGTGTGTTAAATGGCTGAATGGTTAAATGGCTAGCAAGCAATATTTGAAATGCAGCCATGATGATCGCCTTTCGCTTGCGAACCATTTAGCCATTTAACCATTTAACCTCAAAGCAATATTGCCAACGCCACTGCACTCAAGAGCAATCCCAGATCCCGCACAAAAATATCATTCACGCCCGTCTGCGTGAGGATGAATATCAGATGCGCCACCATACCCCATGCGGCGATCCTGCGGACAAGGCGATGGGGGAAGAGCAACGCCGCAGCGAGGAATACTTCGATGCCTCCCGTGATCATGAGCCAAGTTTCCCGAGAAATGCCCGAGAGATCCGCGAGCCACGGCGGCATCCAGCCGAGCCACACATCCGGTCGCGCAAACTTGTCCACGCCGAAGATCCCGAACACCGCGATCATGGCCGTCATCAGAATGCCTTTGGCGGCTTTCTCCCTTTCCATGCGCAGGCATGAAGCGTAACATATTTCGGCACTTTTCACCATCAAAATTTTGTGAAAACACTTCGCGTTCTCTGTTTGATGAGCTTCTTCTCTTACGACTTCCGTACATACACATTCGCCTTCATCATTCCCATCGAGCACGTGAGCACGAAATCGCTCCGGGGATTTTCAATTGGTCCGAGCCAGTTTCCTCCCCGGGCGATGGG
>JBBTVH010000048.1:0-1896 GCA_038063355.1 Patescibacteria group bacterium
CGTTGCGAAGTTGCCGCTGATGTCATGGCCCGACGGTCTCATCTTGGGCGTGTACCCGTTCTCAAGCAGATTGTGCATCGCTTGGCTGTATGGCTGGAGAACGCGCCGGTTGTCTGCTCGGGGCCAGGGTGACTTCGAAAGCCACCACACGCAGTTGACGGCATCCTTTACCCGGATCCGTCTGACGTTCACCCACTCGGCCGGCGTAGGCAGCTTCGCCGGGTTCCACCAGAAGAATTCCTGCGCGAGATGAAATCCCATCTCCTCCACCAGCATGATCAGAAGCTTGAAGTGATAGAGGCTTCGAGTGGGTTGGCCAGGTTTCCACGAACCGCCAATATCGATAACCAAGCTTCCGTCGTCTCGCAGCGCTCTGTGGAACAGTTCTCCAAAGGGGCGGAACCAATCGAGATAGTGATCCTGGTGCGCGTTCCCGTAGTCCTTCTCCCGCAGAAGCGCGAAAGGCGGACTCGTCACAATCAGGTTGACGGTGCCGTCGGGAATCTCGTTCTTGAGAACGTCGACAGCATCCCCATGCACGATTCGGCCGAGGTTCGTTTCGAAATAGGTGGAGTGCGTCACTGCTCCACTCTCCTTGCCAGGCAAGAACAAGCGCATGTTCGAACAATACGAACAGGGTATGACAGAAAGCCGAGCCCCAGAGGAGTGAATTCCACACGTGTAACTTACCCTGCACACCAGCAAGCAGCAATCAGATCGATCGCCGGTCTCTCCCGAGGATCAGAACAACGACTCGAACGTTGCGGGCCAGACAAGCCGAATACCGAGGGCTGAACAGAGCGCGATCCAAACCCCATCCTCCGGAGGGCGCTCAAGCGCGATCACCGCGTCCACCGCGCTAGTTTCCCACTCAAGTGAGTACCGATACTGGAGTACTTGTCCGACTGCATACCGAATCTGCCGTGTCTCGTTCTCGGAGGTAACGCTCTTGACCTCCGCGACAAACGCGACATCGCCACGCATCCAAGCAAGATCGAATGCCGGATCGCCTGAGTCCGGAGATCGAGGATCAAGCCCTGCGTCGCGAACAGCGCGTTCAAGTGCGTCTTGGGTCTGGGCATGAGCGGCCGTGCCGCGATCGACCAAGTCCGGATCGACTGTGAAGACCCGCGTCCGTGGCTCGGTCCTTCGAGCGACTGGTGTGGTTCTGTATGCCACACCGCGGCGCGGCTCGATAGAGCCATCCAGCGAGTCGCTGGGTGAGAGGCTTCGAAACCTCCGTTCCAAAGCGCCAACGAGATTCGACGCGGGCACCGCAATTACCTGCTCCACTCCCGGGATGGACCTGAGATTCCGATCTTGCACGCCAATTCCTTCGGCCATTGCCGCAGCAAGCGTCTCGCCTCTCACTTGAGCGTTGGTTGAGAAGCCGAAATCCCGATGCAAAGGTGCATCCCAGAGGACGAACACGTTGCCGTCATCAGACACCCCCAAAAGTACGACCGCGGCGTCATCGGAGTAATCGAAGTTGCCCCGCTCGTCTCTCCCCTGCCCGGGAACCATGAGCTGAATCTTTTGCTCGCCATCGGGACGACCGCCTGGTGGCGACGTCAGGTTGTAGGCATAGAAACGCAACAGCGACGGAAGCGGCGGCATCCCATGCACCACGAGAGGCTTCTCGCTGATTGAGCTATGACTCTCGACAAGCGTCCCCAAACCGGAGATGATCGCGGCGTGAAGACTCTCGGTACTCAAGCGCTCAGGGGGCATCGAGGTCACTCCACGTTGACACTGCCGACGATACCGACCTCGGCAGGATGATGCAGATAACACCGTGGCCAGGGAAGAACCGTTCCCCACAACGCGCCGAAGCCCCCTTGCGGGGGCTCCGATCGCGTACAGAGAAACGCTCTACTACTTACCTGACTCGAACTC
>JBBTVH010000049.1:0-14679 GCA_038063355.1 Patescibacteria group bacterium
TCGAGACCTTCGCGCAGCAGGTTGATGCCCACGAGCACGTCAATCTCGCCGGTACGGAGCTGCCGGAGAATCTCGATGCGCTCCATCGTGACAATATCGCTATGGAGATAGCGGACTTTCTCGTCTTTATCCGCAAGGAACTGCGTCATATCCTCGGCCATTTTTTTCGTGAGCGTGGTGATGAGCACGCGCTCGCCGCGCTTTTTGGCCTGAGCGATCTCTTCGATGATGTCGTCGATCTGGTGCTTGCTCGGCTTCACCGTGACGATGGGATCTAAAAGCCCCGTCGGGCGGATGATCTGTTCGACGACGAGATTGTTCTTTGCCTCGCCCTTCGGCGGCATGCGCGTATGGCGGTACTCATATGGGCCCGGAGTCGCGGAAACGTAGACCGTCTGGTTCAAACGCTCCTCGAATTCCGGAAACTTCAGCGGGCGGTTGTCGTGGGAAGAGGGGAGGCGAAAACCGAAGTCCACGAGCGTCTGCTTGCGGCTGCGGTTGCCTTCGTACATGCCGCCAGCCTGGGGAACGGAAATATGGGACTCGTCGATGAACATCAGGAAATCCTCCGGGAAGTAGTCGAGCAGCGTGGATGGAGGACGCCCCGCAACGCCGCCGTTATTCAGGTAGCGCACGTAGTTTTCAATGCCTGTGCAATAGCCCGTCTCTTTGAGCATTTCGATGTCGTACTCAGTACGCTGGCGAATGCGTTCGGCCTTGGCGAGCTCGCCCATCTTCAGGAGTTCTTTTTCGCGTTCGCCGAGCTCCGTGATGATTCCGCTGCAGGCACCCTCGATCTTCTCCTTGCTCGTGACGTTGTGGCTGGCCGGGAAGATGGAGACCGTCTGCAGATCGGCAATCAGCTCTCCCGTGAAGCTGTCCACTTCCTGGATGGTTTCGATCTCGTCGAAGGGCATTTCCATGCGGATGACCGTGTCTCCCCCCGGTGGAAAGACTTCGATCGTATCCCCGAGGACATGCACCATCCCCTGCTTGAACTCCATGCTGGAGCGCCGGTATTGGATATCGATGAGTCGGCGGATGAGCTTGTCTCTTTGCACGGGCTCGCCGCGCTCCAGATGGATCGCCAGCGCCTCGTAACTGTCCACATCGCCGAGACCGTAGATACAGCTGACGGAGGCGACGATCAGGACATCGCGCCGCGTGAGAAGATTCATCGTCGCAGCATGGCGGAACTTGGAGATTTCTTCGTTGATGGAGGCATCTTTCTCGATGTACGTGTCGCTGCTCGGAATATATGCCTCCGGCTGGTAGTAGTCGTAATACGAGACGAAATACGAGACCGCGTTCTCCGGAAAGAACATCTGAAACTCGTTGCAGAGCTGTGCGGCGAGAGTTTTGTTGTGGGCTAAGACCAGTGTCGGACGATTCAACTCCGCGACGATATTGGCCATGGTGAAGGTTTTTCCCGTACCCGTCGCTCCAAGAAGCGTCTGATGCTTCTCCTTGTTTTTTAATCCCTTCAGTAATTGCTCAATCGCTGCAGGCTGATCGCCGGTAGGCTTCCAGGGTGCGACAAGTTTGAACGGCGTTTTGGAAGAGGGGGAAAGCATGTCGGAACAGTGTACGACTCAAGGGCGCAAGGGCCAAGGGCGCAAATCCCAGAAGAAATATTTTTTCGATGATTTTTTTGCGTCATTGGCCCTTGGCCCTTGCGCCCTTCCTTCCCCTATACTTGCCACATGATTGACCTTGATGACCTCCGAAAGCGTCCCGACACCTACCAGGATGCCGCGAAGAAAAAGAACATTGCGATTTCCATCGCCGATTTTCTGAAGCTGGATCAGAAGAGGAGAGAACTACAGAAAGAAGTGGACGGCATGCGCAGCACCCAGAATACCGCGAGCAAGAAGATGCCTTCACTCAAAGGTGACGAGAAGAACGCCGCATTGGCGGAGATGAAGACGCTCAGTACCCAGGTAAAAGAAGGGGAGGAGAAGCTGAAGACAATTGAGGGGGAATGGAAAACGATGCAGTACATGCTCCCGGCGATTCCTTTGGATACGGTGCCCGTAGGAAAGAGTGACAAAGACAACGTGGAATCGAAGCGCGTGGGAACCGAAAAGAAATTCTCTTTCACGCCCAAGGATCACGTCGCGCTCGGTGAAGCACTCGGCATCATTGATATTCCGCGCGGAGCCAAAGTCTCCGGTGCACGCAGTTACTTTCTGAAAGGCGATGGCGCGCGGCTCCATCAGGCCGTGCTGCGCTACACGATGGATTCACTGGTAGAAAAAGGCTGGACGCTTTTTTCACCGCCGCTGATGGCGAACGAAGCCTGCTTCATCGGTACCGGATTTTTCCCGGGTGCAGACCAGGCCAATATCTACGCGGTCGGCGGACAGGAGGAGCAGGGCGGCCCGATCGAAGCGGATAATCTGCACTTGATCGGAACATCGGAAGTGACGGTCTGCAGCTACCACAGCGGAGAAGTGCTCACGGCAGAAGATCTCCCGAAGCGCTACGCCGGCTACAGCGCGTGCTTCCGTAGAGAGGCGGGAACGTACGGCAAAGACACCAAAGGCCTCTACCGCGTCCATCAGTTTGAGAAGGTGGAACAGGTCGTACTGTGTGAGGCGGATACGGATATCGCACTCGCGATGTTCAAGGAGATCCGCAAAAACGCTGAGGATCTTCTCCAGGCAATGGAACTGCCATACCGCATCGTCGATGTATGCACCGGAGATATGGGAAAGGGAAAAGTGTTCATGCAGGACATCGAAACGTGGATGCCGAGCAGAAACGGCTACGGCGAAACCCATAGCTGCAGCTACCTCGGCGATTTCCAAGCACGCCGCCTGAATATCAAATACACAACGAAGGATGGCGAAAAGAAATTCGTCCACACCTTGAATAACACCTGCATCGCATCACCACGCATTCTGATTCCAATTCTGGAGATCTATCAGAATGAAGACGGAAGCGTGACGGTGCCGGAGGTATTGCGGGAATATATGGGAGGACAAACGACGATTGGATAGGTTGTGTAAACATCTGCACGGTTTGGTCGTGTGTGATGTGCACCGTAGAGACGGACCGGTGGTCCGTCTCCGGTAAAAGGGAGACGCACCAACGGTGCGTCTCTACAAATGCATTTGCGATCCCACGGCGCGAAATCTTGGCTTCTCCAAGCCCTCTCCGGATATTCCCGTATACCACAATTTGTGATATAATATTGTGTTAACACAAACACCTATGCTTCTCCTCATTGCCGGTGCCACCGATACCGTCCGCGAGCTGCTTGCAACCACTTTTTTGGATGATCATCCGGACTGGAAACACCTCGCGCTCGAGGACATCAATCTGATGGACGGGGAATCCGCCGAAGTCGATGCGTTCCAGATGTCCTTCAATACGATTGTCGCCTGCGAGTGCGTCCGCGACGCACGCAAGAAAGCGGAATGCCCCGTGCTTATTACCTGCCCAAACCCCGCGATGCTTGAAACGGTGCAAGATGAGTTCCCGAAGGAACTTGTGTGTGTGCGTATCGGCGCCGGAAAGGAATGGGACGGTATGAGTTTCCATCATGAGGTGGATCCGAAGCGGTGTTCGATGAAGCAGATCGGAAGTTTTTTGAGGAAATTGGCACATGCGTAAACGAATGCATAAAGCAAAAAACATAATGGATAAAGGTTTTTTGCTTTATCCTTTATGCTTTATGCATTCGATCCCATGTTACCAAAACTTCTCATCGCCGACGACTCCGAGGCCAAGCAGCTGATGCTTGAAGGTTTTGTGCGCCACAACCACTGGAACGTGGAGATTCTTACATCTGCATCGACGGACGAAGCAAAGAAACTGATCGATAAGAATCCGGATATCACCTTCGCCTTCGTCGACTACGAAATGCCGACAGAGGATGGCCCGGCGGTGATCCGCTACCTTAAAGCGAAAAATTCGAATGCGCGGATCGCGCTGGTTTCCTCGAGCGATAGCGAACGCTATACATCTGCGGCGACAGCTGCGGGTGCGGAAAGGTGTATTTGCACGTCGTATCAGAGTGATACCGTAGAACGAGCAATAGCAGAGCTTATTAGTGAATGGAGAGGCAATTAAAAATTGAAAATGGAAAATTGAAAATAGGGAGAAATATCGGCTTTTATATGGAATTTTCAATTTTCAATTTTCCATTTTCAATTACTCTTCTTGAACATGAGAATACTCTTTACGCGTTTCCCATTGGAGAGCAGGTACGGTGGCGCGGAGGTGCAAACATTGGCGTTAATGAAAGGGCTACACGAGGAAGGACATGAAATTGTCTTTCTGGGAAGTTGTCCTGTGCTTTTGGAAGAGACAGCGAAATTGAAAATTGAAAATGTAAAATTGAAAATTGGTGAGCCGCCTGTGACCAAGTGGGGGGCAATACGCTTTTTGTGGAGGAAACTTTTGATGAAGAAAAAATTATATTTTCAATTTTCAATTTTCAATTTTCAATTCGACGCCGTCTGCATGCTCAGTCTCTCCGAAAAACTCCTCCTCACTCCATTTCTCTATAAACAGGGCATCAAGGTAGCGTGGATTGAGCACGACCGCGTTGGCCGTTGGCTTACGATGAATCCGTGGCTTTGGAAGCTGCGGCGATTGAGTGCGATGGCAACGACAATCGTCGTGTCCGATCTCAGCAGAAAGATCTACGAAGATCTGGGATTCGAACATGTCGTTGCGATTCCGAATGGCATTGATGCTTCGCGTCTTACCTCTTCGAAACAAGAACAATTCCGAATTCCGAATTCCGAATTCCGAATTGGTACCCTCGCGCGCCTCTCCCGTGACAAAGGCGTCGACCTTCTGATCGAAGCCGTCAAAGACCTGCCCGATGTTGCTCTGACGATCGTTGGCAACGGCCCCGACGAAAAACTTCTTCTCGCTAAAAAACCAATCAACCAAAAAACCAAAATCGTTCCTTATGTGAAAAACTTGGCAGGATTCTATGCAGATCTTGATTTGTTCGTCCTCCCCTCGCGCGAGCACGACCCCTTCGGCCTCGTTGCCGGGGAAGCGATGCTTATGGGCATTCCTGTGATCGTAACGGACGCCTGTGGGATCGCTGGATACCTGAAGAATAATAGAGACGCGGTAATCGTGAAGGCAGGATCGGCTGATTCCTTGCGTGATGCCATTGTACGATTTCATGCCGACACCGACCTGCGGCAAAGGATCGGGGATGCGGGCAGGAAAACTGCAGAGGAAAAATTTTCCATGAAAATAATGGTGGATCGTTACGAAGAACTTCTCGCCTGAAGGTATAATGATCTCCGCCATGATACGAAGCTGTATTCAATATGCAGAACGTCCGTTACAAGTGAGAAAGCATCCTCTCGTCCACCGAAGCCCCGCAGGGCGAAGGCGGATGCAGAAGCTGCTTCGGGGAATTTCGTCTGGGCTCCTGATAACGACCATTCTCGCGCTCTTTCCTGTTGCCGCAGAGGCCGCAAACCCCTATCGCGTGATTTCGCGCTCTGAATGGGGCGCGGATGAATCATTTTTATACGTGAACGGCGAATCGGAACGCGAGATTACAGATAACGACAAGACATCGGACCCCGAAACCAAGCGTGAAAAAGACTGCGCGCAGGCGCATGAGAAGTATCCCGATGAGTTCGTTCCAGCGCGCACGGTCCGCAAAAACGGCGACAAGACGTACCGCTGGGCGCTGCAATATAGTAAAGACGTGAAGCTGCTTGTTGTACACCACACCGCCATCCAGGTCACGGGGGATGACCGCAGTGCCGAGGAAAGGATGCGGGCCCTCTACCAGATGCATGCCAATGGAAACGGCTGGGGCGACATCGGCTACCACTATGTCGTCGGAGACGACGGGAAGATCTTCGAGGGGAAAGCCGGCGGCGATTACGTGGCAGGCGGCCACGTGTACTGCGGCAATCTTGGAACAGTGGGAATTTCGCTGATGGGAAACTTCGACGTAGAGAAGCCCACGCAGGCACAGATGCGCTCGCTGCAATGGCTTTTGATCACGCTCGGCAAGCGCTACAAGATCGATCCGGATGGAACGACCCTGTTCCACGGCAAGGAAGTCCAGACGGTTCTGGGGCACCGCAATCTTCTTCCCACGGATTGCCCCGGATTCTACGTGGCGGAGACATTGAATCAGGTCCGTACCAACGTGGCCCGTAGCGACTACAGCACCGCGATCCGCTTCCCGGTCGTCACCAAATCCAAGAGCGCCGGGATTCTCGCGAAGCTCCAGAAAGCGCGTCTGGGAGTGAAAAATGATGAACCGCTTACAGGTGTCATTGCTTCAGGCTCCACGGAGATCGAAGGCCGCCCCGGGGATTCTGCAATTTTTGCGATCCAGTACCGAAGCGGCAACGCAGGCGTGAACCGCCGCACGCGCATCGCGGACGTCAGTCGTAGCTCTAATCGTTTGGGATTGAGTCAGGAGCTCGGCAGCCGCGACATCGCAATCCGGAGCGACGTCCTTTTGCCCGAGTATCTTCGCCCGCGTTCCGTGCAAACGATACGCCTGAAGGTGCGGTACCCCATCGAGCCCGGAACCTATACCGCGACGATCGGGGGAGTGGAATACACGTTCAATGTAACAGGGCGTAGAACGAGAGCGGCGCAGTTGTCGTCTAAACGGAATCAGGCATTGCAAATTGCAAATTGCAAAGATTCTGCAATTTGCAATTTGCAATCTTCTGACAAGGCTCAGGAAGAGAAATCTGTTTTAATCCGTATTCGTCTTTCCACCCGCGAAACCGGCGCCACAAGTTGCGCTGCAGTGAATCTAAATGCATTAAAATCCCAGTACCGCGGCACACTGGAGTGTAAAGTTTTGGATGGGAAAGCCGCGATCATCAACGAGCTCCCGATCGAGGACTACCTCGCAGGACTCGCCGAAGAGCCCGATACGGAACCCTACGAGAAGCAGCGCGCGTTTGCGATTGCCGCACGGACGTATGCCGCGTTCTATTTGCAAAATGATCAGCGCAAATTTCCGGGAATGCCCTATGACGGCGACGACTCACCGGCACGGTTCCAGTCATATAAAGGCATGTCCTTCGAACTGAAAAACCCGAGCTGGGTGAAAGCGGTACGCAACACCGCCGCTCAGGTGCTGATGATCGGTGACGCCCTGATCAAGCCACCCTACTTCTCTTCAGATGACGGACGGACGCGAAGCCCGGAGGAAGCGGGATGGAACAATTTCCCCAACGCCGAGATCTTCAAAAGCAAACCGGATCCTTGGTGCAAAGGCATGTCGATGGCAGGGCATGGCGTGGGCATGAGCGGCTGCGGCGCGGAGGGGCAGGCGGAGGAGGGGAAGACCGGAGAGCAGATTTTGGAGTATTACTATCCGGGGACGGTAATAAAGGACATTAAGTAGGTTTGGTGGGTTTGTGACGTTTCACTTTGACATAAAATTTTATATAATATATTATATATTAATTGACATATAATTTTATATAAAATATAATGGAGACATGGATAAAATTTTGCCCATTATTCCCATCTCTCAATTGCAGCGGTGTGCTCACCGAGCTCTTGATGAGATTGAAGATTACGCTGTCATTCAATCTCATAACAAAGATGTAGCTTTTGTTCTGCATCCAGATTTGGGTAAAGTTTTATTAAAGACAGGCATGTTAGAAAAATTAAAAAATGATTTGCATTCATCTGATGTTAAGGACGTGAAAAAGACAGCCCATACCACCTCGCATTGATCGTTGCCGACCGCAAGCAAAAGGGCTCCATGAAATTTACCGAGGAGCAGAAAGCAGTACGGGAACTGCTCGCGTTTATCGCAATTGAGCCACGATAGAAAAAGCCATTACGGCTGTCTTTTCCTTGGCACGGGCAATGGAGGAATGGGTATTGGTCGTCCTGTTGGTGGACGTACAGTCGGCGCGGGATTTGGGAATGGGCTCGGGGGCAATACGCTGGCATTAGGCGGAAGTGCGCGTTGCATTGTTGGAGGCTTCGCGGGAAGCGCGAGTACCTGATTCACTCTGTTTGTGATCTTTCTTTGAAGAGTTTCGACGCCCATGTTGGACCCCAGACCCTTAAATACTTCATCGACGCCCTCGGCTCCACGATGACGATATACGGTAGTACCAGCCACTTTTGCGCCCTCATGAACGGCGGGAGGGCCATGGCTCACAATCACCATATATGCATTGAGACCATGTGGATATCCATATGTGGGACTCTCCCGCAATTTCCGCATTTGAGAGAATGCCTGTGCATCTTCGCTTTCCATAGGATTTACGAAAGTGCTTGTAGAAGCGCTTCCACCCTCAGCGTCTGCTCCCACGCGACTCCGAGATCTTCGCGCCCCATGTGGCCGTACGCGGCGAGCTTTTTGTACTGCGGACGAAGAAGTTCGAGTTCGCGGATGATGGCCGCCGGGCGAAGATCGAAAACCTTGGTAATGGCCGCTTCGATGCTGCGATCCGTGAGACTTTTTCCGCCCTGAGCTTGCTTGATCGTGCCGAAGGTATCCACGCGAATAGAGACTGGAGCGGCAATGCCGATGGCATACGCCACCTGTACTTCGCACTTTGCGGCGAGCCCCGCCTTCACGACGTGCTTGGCAACCCAGCGCGCTGCATACGCGGCAGAGCGGTCCACCTTGCTGGGATCTTTCCCGGAGAACGCGCCTCCTCCGTGGCGTCCGTAGCCTCCGTAGGTATCCACGATAATCTTTCTGCCGGTGAGTCCGCAGTCCCCGGGGGGGCCTCCGATTACAAAACGACCCGTGGGGTTGATGTGGAAGACAGTTTTCTCGTCGATATACTCGCTGCAAATCGGTGTGATGATATGGCTTTTCACATCGGCGCAGATCTGTTCGTAGGGAACGCCTTCGGCATGCTGCGTGGAGATGACAATGCAGCCAACGCGCAACGGGCGCCCGTCATCGCTGTACTCGACGGTAACTTGGCTTTTGCCGTCCGGGCGCAGAAAACCGACTTCTTTGTTCTTGCGGGCTTCGGAGAGACGCTTGGTGAGTTTATGGGCAAGCGCAATCGGGAGCGGCATCAGCTCCGGAGTTTCGTCGCAGGCAAAACCGAACATCAATCCCTGATCGCCGGCACCCTGCTCTTTCTGCGCGTTCGTTTCACTGTCTACACCAAGTGCAATGTCCGCGCTTTGTGCACCAACACAGACAACAACTGCGCAGGCTTTGTGATCGAATCCGTAGATGGCATCGTCGTATCCGATTTCACGGACGGTTTCACGCACAACTCCGGCGATATCGATGTACCCGCTCGTGCGCATTTCTCCGGCAACAACCACGAGACCCGTGGTCGCGAGACATTCGCAAGCGACGTGCGCGTGGGGATCCTGGCGCAGGGCATCATCGAGGATGGCATCGGAGATCTGGTCGCAGAGCTTATCGGGGTGACCTTCGGTGACGGATTCGGAAGTGAAGAGGTGGGACATATAGATGGGTAATGAGGATGAAAATTTAGGTTCAGGGGAATGTGGTTCTGTAGAGACGCAACGCCGTTGCGTCTCCATCATGGTACAAAAACGCTTCCTGTGTAGGGGAAGCGCGAGTGCGGTCTATCTTCCCCTCGTCGGGGCTGGAGTTCCCACTTGCTTCACGCAGTGAAGAGTTGGGGGACGGATCAAACGAGCCAGGTCTCTTTCCGTCGCTCTGGATAGCGGTGATGTGGGATCAACCCTAAAGATATCTGCATGTCGACGCAAGTGTTTTCGTCGTCAGCGTTGGATCCCGGCCCGACGCAAACACTCCTGACACGCCAGAGTAATGCCGTTCTGGATAGCCTCGCAAGCTTGAGGAGACTTTCGTAACTTCCTGCACTCATGCTGAACAGCCGCCAGTTTTCGCGAGTCAGGACTGAGAGTATGGGGAGCGGTTTGGTACCGTTGAGCCAAGATAATCTCCTGACTTTGATTCATCTTCATGATCGTACCCCTGTCACCCCCGACTTCAAGACAACTATCTTTTACCCTTCCCTTAGGGCTTGCGGCGAATTAAAATGATATCGAAACCACATAAATACAGCTGTGCAAATGTAAGCAGGCGACGCTTTCGCAGCATGGCATCCGTATCCCTCTTGCGGTACGGTACCCCTCCTCATATGAGCGTGCCCCGTCTCGCCACCGTCAGCCTGGTCCGCAATGAAGCGGACATCATCGAAACATTCGTGCGGCATAACGCGGTGCATGCAGTGCGGATGGTATTTGTGCTCCACCGTTGCATCGATAACACGAAAGAAATTTTGGAGCGCCTGCAGGCGGAAGGGTTCCCGATTGAGCTGCATGAAGAAATGGATCCGGGATATCTCCAGTCGTCGATTGTGAGTGGACGGTTGGGAACCCTTGCGAGGCAAGGCGGGGCGGAGTGGTTGATGTCGCTGGATGCCGATGAATTCCTTGTAGCCGCAGAAGGAAAGACCGTGACGGAGACGCTTGCGGCTTTGGGGACGGACCGCGTGCAGTTGCTCGCGTGGAAAACATATGTGCCCACGCCGGAAGACAATGTGAGTGAAGGTAATCCCCTGCAGCGCATCGTGCAGCGGCGGAATGCGGAGAACCCGCCGATCCGCAAAGTGCTGATCCCAGCAGAGATGTTGCGCGGCAATGACTGGCATCTCGCGATGGGTTGCCACGAACTGACACACACGTCGACGGGCGAAGTGTTTCCCGAGATCGCGACAGCAAGCATCGGCATCGCGCATTTCCCCGTGCGGTCTCCGGAGCAAATCGCAGGAAAAGTCCTGGGAGGATGCGTAGCGCTGGCGGCGACACCGGGGAGCCATCCCTTGCAATCGTACCAGTGGCGTGCGCTGAAGGACCGCTGCAGTTCGGGCAGGCCCATCAGCTGGAGCGAACTCCGGAATATTGCGCTTCGGTATGCGTCTCCCGAAGGAATGCTCTCCGTTCCGGGGCTGGTCTATGACCCTGTCCCCACCCCTACCCATCGACCGCATCATCTCATCCGCACTGCGTCGCCAACTGCGGTGCTGATGGACAGTGCGCTCGCATGCGCAGTAAAATCCGTCGCGCTAGCGAAAACGAGTGATGTGCCCCTAGATCCCCTCATGACCTTCGTGCGGGATTTTCGCAGAGCGGTCGACCGTGTCCGGCGCGCGCTTTTGGAGGAGCAATCCTCGGCAGATTTCCCTGCCGCGGCAGACGCGCAGCAGTATGAGGAAGCGGCATATGTGTTCGCGATCGCACTCTGTGCGGCGATGGCGTCGCACACGCGGCCCCTGGAAGGATCGGCGCTTACGCGGCGCCAGACGCTCGGATCGCTCGTCGCCATGCTGCCGCCGGAACGGACCTGGATCCGCTCGGTAATGCAGGCAGGCAAACTCCCGCTGGAGATGGAAGGCGCACTACAGGAACTCATCGGTGTTCTGCAGAGGCAGGACTTCGCGCTGCTGCGCCAGCAGTGCAGAAAGGAATGGGCGAGCGACGATGTCACGCTTATCGTCAGCCAGATATGCACGACGGGTCTCCGCCCGCCCGTCGCCTTAAGCTTCGGCACCTTTCTTTCGCAGGCGGTCCACACGCTGCTCAAAGAGGAAGCGGGAATGGAGCTTGGCATCGCCGATCCCCGCGTCCGCGTGACACTTCTTAGCAGCGGTCGCGGAGAACTTGCGGGAGAATTTTTGCGGAGGATGGTGAACGCAGGCATTGAGCGCGGCGCGAATCCGGATGCCCTCCGGCAGGACGTGCTCGGGAGGATGCGCATGGAAGAATCTTCGCCGGTACTGCGGGCGATAGCCACGGCCCGCCTGAGCGCCCTGCTGCAGGCATTGCGCATGCCTCTCTCCGGAGACGAGCCGCTTCCGATCTCCGCGGATGCGCTATGCACGGATGATACACGATCGACGGTCTCCGTCATCTGCGCGGCGCTTGGAGAAGACATTCCGGTCACGATGAATGCCGCTGCGCACGCGCTGCTCTCGCGCTACCTCCATACCCTGAAACGCAATGGAGTGGAACGGGACGCCGCGGCATCGTCGGCGCTCCGGGGCATCGCCTGCGTCCATGCGCTCCTGCAAAAAGCCGTTACCGGCATCGGCGTGGTGATCGCCCCACGTTCGCTATTGCATGGATATGCAGGAAGCGGCATGCGCGAGGCTCTTCTGGAACATTTCGAACACATCCGCATTGTGGATCTCCATGGTGAATCGTCGAAAGGAGAGGGGGACGAGCCGCTGGATGGCGCGGACCGCAGCGGCCTGTGCCTGCTGCTGCTGGTGCGCGCTCCATCCGCAAGACAAAAGACCCTCTTCATGGAATGGAAAGGACTGAAACTGCAGAAGTATCATGCGCTGCTCTCACGAGCGCTGCCGGATCTGCCATGGCAGGTGATCGCTCCGGACAAGCCGGGATACGTTTTCCTGCCCTAAGCAGGCGTGCTGATCTCGGCAACGACAGCATCTACTTCACGCCACATGTTGTCGACCTTTTGGTGGTGTTTCTGGATACCATGATGGATGCGTGTGAGCAAAGGTAATCTTCGCGCTTCGGCGCACAGAAGATCCACGGCTTCGGCGATCTGTTGTGGAGACGACGGAAGATCGATGAGGTATTCCGGACATGCATAGAGGGAATACAGCGCGTCGTACTTGTGATGCCAACGCGTTGCCAAAGCAGGAACACCTTGGGAAAGCGCGTTAATGAGTGCGTGGTACCGAGAACCGACCAGCGCTTCACAGGCGCCGATAATTCCTTTGGTCACCTGAGCGTCCTTGGGCTGCACAAGAGCAATAGGGGAATGACATCGTTCTTGAATTGCTCTGCAGAGAGGCTCATCA
Organism: Patescibacteria group bacterium; assembly: GCA_038063355.1. Lineage (GTDB taxonomy): Bacteria > Patescibacteriota > Gracilibacteria > Peribacterales > Peribacteraceae > 2-12-FULL-55-11. The sequence continues at coordinate 12,783 of JBBTVH010000049.1, forward strand.
CGCTCCTCGTGGATAAGTAAAAACGGCGTGAGACCGTAATCACGCGAGGCCCGTATCACTTCCAACAGAAAGGGGACGTAGGATTCGGCAATTGCCGGAAGGGTTTGGTCGAGCATCCGCATGTTTGGCACGATCGCGATGGGTCTCCCTTGCGGATACCACTCCGCAGGAAGCATCCCGGGCACATCAATGGAAAAATCGGGCGCAACGCGCACTGGCGTATGCCCCCGCGAAAGAGGATACAAATGCTCCAATGAGGACTGTTCCCGCGCATAGACGTGGTCGGCATGTTGGAGAATGCGTTCCATCAAAATTTCTTCTTCCGGAGAGAACGGGCCGAAGCTCTGGGGAAGGAAAATAACGCGCTTGTTCTGCCGCCTCCATCCGGGCATTGCTTCTGCAAGCATATGTAACCGCTTCTGCCCCCAAGGAGCGCCGAAAAAGTTTCCCGAAGCATCAAAGAGGATGTCGCTATCCTGAACCGGTCCGGCATTGTACGTACACCGCGCATGTGGAAAATGCTGTTGTACCGCGCGGTACATCAATGCATCGCCGGTGTTACCGGTATACCCAACAAATATATCTGCGTTGAATGTTGCATTGCATACGAGCGGTGTCGGCGGCTTTGCAATAGCTTTGGCAAGGATGGTACAGACGGCTTGATGTTGCCGGAGCAACAAGGAGCGCAGCGCTCCGGAATGGTGTAAAAATTTGTCGGGGTGCAGAGCGGCATATGCCTGATGCGTGTTGTCGCGCAGTTCCATCCATTCCGATGCGATCTCCGGATGAGCTTTGGTGGGAATCCCCAGTGTCTGGCATGCTCGATGCAACAGCCAGTCCGTATGAATGCGCGGCGGTCCGGGGGGCGTAAACCAAGTCGGCTTCGTGACAGAAAAATATGAGGCCCAGTGTTTGATCGGGTCACCGCAGAGAATGTCTGATGCCGACAGGCGCTGGGCGATGCACTCCGGAATAATCATGCATCCGCCCTGGATAAACCCGGACGACAGCCGGCTGCCACTGACGGAATCGGAAGGCGGCATCTGTGTAAATGCACGGTCGATGCGCGTGTCCGGATCAATTTTCACAAGGAACGCCGTGGGTTTTTTCAAGTACAGATCCAATATCCTCTGCCACAACCTTCCGCCGTTCTCCACACCATAAAGCGCCTTGCCGGCGTGTATCTCTGCAGCAAACTGCTCGCCCAAATCTGAAAGTGCCCTTGAGTCTCCTCCGTCGGAACAAAGGATAAGACGGGCTGCAGGATAGTACCTGCGCAGGCGGGCAAGAGAGGCTTCGGCGAGTGCCTCGTCACCACACACCTGCATGTAGAAGGTGAACAGATCATCGCCCATGACAGAGGAGGGGGTATGCACGAAAGGAATGTATCAGAACAATGCGACGTGTAATCCCTAGGTGCCCCTCCTTGTGAATATGCAGCACGATACAGGCTGACACAGGCACGTTCATACTGTAGAATACGGCATCGCCATGCTTGCTGCTTCCCGCCCCTTCAGCTTGGTTATCTTCGGAGCCTCCGGGCATCTGGCGAAGATTAAGCTGTATCCTTCGTTGTATATCCTTGCGCTGAAAAAGCGGCTGCCCAAGGACTATGCGGTGATCGGCTTCGCGCGATCCAAAATGGATGATGCCAGCTTCCGCGTGCTGGTGGAGGCTTCTATCCGCGAATCGATGCCGGAAGTCACGGAGAAGGCTCTCACGGAATTCCTGACGCACGTCTTCTACCACCAGGGACAATATGACCGCGTCGCAGATTTCAAGGCCTTGAGCAAGCGTATGGAGAAGATGGAAGCGTCATGGGTGCAGCCCGTTCGTCTGGCCTACTTCTCCATCCCACCGACGGTATTCCACGACGTTCTCAAAAATATATGCGCCG
>JBBTVH010000050.1:0-12361 GCA_038063355.1 Patescibacteria group bacterium
CCGGGACATCTGACGATGGGGGCGGGGAGAGTGGTGTGGCAGCCGCTGGAAAACATCAACCGCGCGATCCGCGAAGGAGATTTTTTCGAAAATCCCGTACTGATCGCCGCGTGCGAGCGCGCGAAAATGAACAAGGTGCCGCTCCATCTCTTGGGGCTGTATTCCAGCGGGGGAGTGCATAGTCATCTCGATCACATGCATGCGATGCTCAGGCTTGCGAAGCAGAAGGGCGTCACCAAAGTGTTTCTCCATCTTGTCGGCGACGGACGCGACATGCCCGAGCAGTACTTCTGCACGGATTTCGATCTTCTGAAGAAAGAAATCTCGAAGGAGCAGCTCGGCACCATCGCCTCGCTCGTGGGCCGGTACTTCGCCATGGACCGCGACAAACAGTACGTCGATCGGACAAAAGTCGCCTACGATCTTCTGGCGGAAGGCAAAGGGGAGGACTCCAGCGATTTCTGCGCCGCCGCAAGGCAGTGGTATATCGCGGCTCCCGACAAACAGAAGACGGATTACTATATTCGCCCGCTCAAGACGAAGGAGTTCCAGCCGGTGCAGGGCAAAGACGTGGTCGTGTGCGTCAACTTCCGCAGCGATCGCATGATCCAGATCGTACGCGCTCTGGAAGAGGAAAACTTCGCGGAATTCCCGCGGCCCGTGCGCGTCACCGATGTCGTATGTATGGGGCCGTATTCCGATCATCTGCCTGTGGCGTTTCCGGCGCAGGAGGTTCGCAATACTCTGGGATCAGTGGTGTCGAAGGCTGGCATCAAACAGTTACGCGTTGCAGAAACTGATAAGTTCGCGCACGTCACGTTCTTCTTTAATGCGCAGGAACATGAGCCGTATGCCGGCGAGGACCGGCTGATGGTGGAATCGCCGAAAGTTGCGAACTTTGCAGATGCTCCCGAAATGAGCGCGGACAAGATCACGGAGACGGTGCTCAAGAATATCGATGACGGCAACTATGGATTGATCGTCATGAACTACGCAAACCCCGATCTTGTCGGCCATGGCGGCAAGCTCGATGCGGCGGTGAAGGCGTGTGAGACCGTCGACCGCAATCTCCGTAAGCTTCTTCCTGCATTGGAGGCAGCAGGCTATGACTGGATCGTCACCGCCGACCACGGCAATGCCGAGTGCATGCTTCTTGAGGATGGCACCACGATCAATCCGAGCCATACGACGAGCCCCATCCAGACATTCGTGTATTCCTCCATCATCAAATCGTCTGCAGACCTGAAGGGTCTCACGGGGCTCAAAGATATTGCACCGCTTTGCTTGAAGATCATGGGTATTCCGGTGCCGGAGGAGATGAAATGATTTCTAGCGGAGACCCGCGGGTCTCCGCTACGGTTATATGTATGTCCGATACATCCGTACATCAGTTCCTTGCGGACAACGGCATTCGAGACAAAGGTCAGTTGACCCCTTTGATCCAAGCCGTCGCAAAAATTCCTTGGGGAGAAGCGCGGGCCATTTCCGAAGTGCTTTCTCTCAACAAAGGAACGTGTACCGGGAAGCATCTGCTCCTTCAGGAATGTTTTGATGATCTTGGGATCGAATACCGGCCAGTCGTTTGCACGTTCCGGTGGGAGAGGCAGGGGATCGATCTGCCGGAACACCTTCGTGCGATCCTCAGGAAGCAGACCTGGGAGCACGGACATAATTTTGTGCAGATCAAGAATTCGGAAGGAGCGTGGATCGATGTGGATGTGACATGGGACCCTGTATTGAAGCCGCACAGATTTCGGACTTTTCCGGAACATTGGGGTGGGACAGAGTCGTTTGTGGGGTTGGATGTCCTCGAAAAGCGCTTCGATGGAGCGGACATCGCGATGATGAAAGAGAAGCTGGTCAGTGCACTCACTCCTGAGCAGAGAACGGCACGAGCAGTATTCCTCGAAGAATTCATTCATTGGGTCGATTCTTTGCGGAAATAAGCATCCAGACATGTAGCGGAGGATCGCAATCTTCCGCTACGCTCCGTCCGTGCAGGAGATCACCTACCGCTCGGCAAAATTTCTCGAGGAAGTCGCGTCTCGCCAAGACAAACACGTCCATATCATCCTGATTGCGACGAAGCCCGATATCATTAAGCAGGTGCCGCTCTATCACGAGATCAAAAAGAGAGGGCACAACGTTGTCCTCGGTCACACGGGCCAGCATTATGATGAAAATCTTTCCGGAGGCATGCTCAAAGAGTTCGGGGTGGAGCCGGATTTAAATCTCAACGTTCGCGGATCGATGCACGAGATTGTTTCGCAGATCATCGGGCGGTTCGGGTACCTCATTGGAGAACTCAAAAAACGAGACAAGGTCGTCATTCCCTATGTGCATGGCGATACGACGACGGCGATGGCGGGGAGTATTGCGGGGTACAGTCATATGTTTGCCTCGGTACATGTAGAGGCCGGAATACGGACGTTGACACCGGATTATCGTGGATGGGGGATGGTGAGTGGTGAGTCGTGAGTCGTGAGTCGTGAGTTGGGGGATATTTCGGAGTGGAGGGAATTTCTGATGGATCGGAAGAATTGGAAGAGGGGATCGCAGGAGCCGTATCCCGAGCAGTTCAATACGCGCACGGCGGAGACAGCGACGGGGGTGCACTTGGCGCCGGTGGAGCTGGACCGCGAGTTCATGCTGAGCGAAGGATTTGCTGAGGACAGGATTTTTGTGGTGGGGAACAGCGTGGCGGATGCAACGCGAGCTGCGTTCGAAAAGGCAGAAAAGGGAGGAAAGGCAGGAAGGGCAAAAATATTTGAGCAGTATCCTATGTTAGAAGAAGGAGACTTCGTACGCTTCTGCATCCACCGCAGGGAGAACTGCGTTTCGGAGCGAAGATTCCGCGCGATCTATGACGTGATGAAAGGATTGATCCTTGATGGGAAAAAAGTGCTCCTCATTAATATGAACCAGACCAAATTCGCGCTCGAGAAGTTCGGATTGCAGAAGGAGCTGGAGAATCTCGCGAAGGATCACAAGAATTTTGTCTTGAGCGACGTGTGGGCCGAATACGGCGACGTGATCGCCGCCATGAGCAAGGCGGCGGTATGTGCAACGGACAGCGGTAGCATGCAGGAGGAGATGAATATCATGGGAATTCCCTGCGTCACACTGCGTTTCGGTTCCGATCGCAGCGAATCTGCGATTGCGGGAGGCAATCTCATCGCTCCGCCGATCGATGCCGGCCTCATCCGCGCGATGATCGACTACGCGTGGGACAACAAAGAGATGCGCAATGCGCCGAAGCTCTATGGAGAGAATGTCAGCGTAAAGTGCATTGATGCCGTGGAGCAGGTATTGGCGAAAGGGGAGGTGTTTAGGGCAGAGGAGGAACGCCTTAGCCTCTAAGGCAATTGAAAATTGAAAATGAAAAATTGAAAATGACTCTATGCTACAAAGATCGCGCGAACGGCTGGTCTGGATCCTTTTAGGGTTGTTGCCGTTGCATGCGCTCCTCGTCACTGTCGGGACGAAACTGATCGCGGGGCCGGGACAGGCGCCGTTGGCCATGCTGGCGCTTTGGAAGGAGGCGGTTCTTGGGGTGATTTTGCTGATTGCTTTGGTTGAGACCGTGAGAAAATTGAGAATTGAGAATGGAGAATTGAGAATAGACAGGATTGATCTGTTGATCGCGGCTTTACTTCTCTGGTCAATCATCCAGCCCATAATTCTCCATTCTCAATTCTCCATTCTCAATTACGCATTTGGATTTAAGTATGATTTTCTCCCCCTCGTCGCTTTCCTCATTCTGCGGCGGGTTCCGTGGTCATCACGGTTCATCAGCACCGGCGGAGCGGTGCTGCTGGGTGTTGGCGTTCTTGTTTCCGTGTATGGCCTCGCGGCGATGGTACTGCCGATGTCATGGTTCACGGCGCTCGGCTATTCCGATCTTCATTCCTTGTATGTCCCCGGCGGACCACTTGCACCGTTCCAGCAGATCGAATCGATTGGTATCCGAAGAATGCAGTCGACATTCAGCGGTCCCAACCAGATGGGTGTATGGCTCTTGATTCCCTTCAGTATTCTTTTAGCAAACGCCAAACGCCAAAAACCAAATGCCAAATACACTCTTTTGTTTGGTGCTTGGTTTTTGGTTCTTGGAGCCTTGATACTGACTTTCTCTCGCTCTGCCTGGATTGCCGCAGCGGTCATTAGTGTTGCCGCTGTATGGAAACATTTGCCCCGGAAATACCTGCTCCCTGCTACCTGCTCCCTGCTCACTCTCGTCGTCATCGCCATTGCAGCATTCCCGAGCGTCATTCTGCGAGCTACATCCTCCGCAGGGCATATTGATCGACCTCTTCAGGCGTTGCAGATCATGAAAGAACATCCGCTGGGTCTGGGTCTTGGTTCTGCGGGTCCCGCGAGTAACCGCTTCAGTGATGCCTGTGTGGATCTTCCCGCAGGCAGCGATGCATCGTGGGCACAGGCGCATCCGCAGCTGTGTGTGTTTGTCGGCGGCAATCAAATACAACCTGCGGATCACGCATGTTCCTGTCCGCTTCTTCCGGAAAACTGGTATCTGCAGATAGGAGTGGAGTTGGGGTGGATCGGGTTTGTGTTGTATCTGACATTGGTCATTCTGCTTTTGCGTCATCTGATGAAATTGAGAATTGAGAATGGAGAATTGAGAATTAATTCCTCAATTCTCCATTCTCAATTCTCAATTACTCTAGCGTTCCTTGGCATAAGTATCGCCGCCTTCTTCCTGCATGCATGGGAAGATAGTGCGGTGGCGTATACGGTATGGTTGCTTATCGCTGCTTTGGCGCCTGTGTCGGTGGCGGATGCTTCGCTTTTGCAATTTCGGGGGCGAGGGTAAACAAGAGTCAGCAGGGTGCGACTGCACAAAAATAGGGTACGCTGTTCTCATGGAGCATCACGGTTCCATCGCAGTGCTCGACTTCGGAGGCCAATACGCCCACCTGATTGCCAGTCGTATCCGGCGTTTTGGGTATCCTTCGTATATCTATCCTTGTGATATTAATCCGAAGGAACTGGAAGGGGTCGCCGGCATGATTCTCTCCGGCGGGCCGCAGAGCGTGTACGATAAGGGGAGTCCGCAGGCGGATCTTGGGATTTTTGATCTTGGAGTGCCTGTGCTTGGACTTTGTTACGGGCACCAGTGGCTGGCACATGCATTGGGGGGAAAGGTCTCACCCGCCCGGATCAAGGAGTATGGAAAAACAGTCGTTAGCAAAATTGAAAATGGAAAATTGAAAATTGAAAATAATGTATTCGAAGGATTCCCGGAAAGCTGGACGGTCTGGATGTCGCATGGCGACGAAGTGGCGGAGTTGCCACCGGGATTCATCCGCACGGCGAGTACGAAAGACTGCATCAACGCAGCGATGGTGGATCCGAGGAGAAGCATTTTCGGGATCCAGTGGCACAACGAGGTAACGCACACGGAACACGGCATGGAAATCCTCCGAAGGTTTGCGGAATTCTGCAAACCCGCGCAGTGGTCCATCAAAAGTTATGCCGATCATGTGGGCGCGCAGATCAAAGAAGAGGTGGGTGATCGCAAGGTCTTCATGTTGGTTTCTGGAGGAGTCGATTCCACGGTCGCCTTTACGCTTCTGAACAAGGTATTGGGCGTAGATCGCGTGCAGGGGCTCCTTGTTGATACGGGATTGATGCGCAAAGGAGAAGTGAAGCTGATTGAAGAGGCATTTGCGAAGCTCAAGATCAACAATTTGCATATCGAAGATGCATCAGACGAATTTTTCCGAAATCTGAAAGATGCGTACGAGCCCGAAGAGAAGAGAAAGATCATTGGTGATACGTTTTTGGCGGTCCAGAAGAGGGTATTTGAGAAAATGGGGTTGGAGGAAGATGCCAAAAGCCAAAAACCAAAATCCAGCACTTGGCTTCTTGGGCAGGGCACGATCTATCCGGATACCATCGAGACCGGAGGTACGAAGCATGCAGACAAGATCAAGACGCACCACAACCGCGTGGAGGCGATCCAAAAAATGATTGAACAGGGACTCGTGATCGAACCGCTCAAGGAACTCTATAAAGATGAAGTACGCATTCTGGGCGAAGAGCTGGGACTGCCGCATACGCTGGTGTGGAGGCATCCGTTTCCGGGGCCGGGGCTTGGTGTACGCATTCTTTGTTCCAGGGGAAGTGAATTGAAAATTGATCCTTCGACGGGCTCAGGAGGAAAATTGAAAATAGATAATCCGTATTCCGTTTTACCGATTAAATCCGTGGGAGTTCAAGGAGACGGACGGACGTACCGACATGCGATTGTTGTTTTCAGTAAAGATCCTTCGAAGATCACGCCGGAGCATCTGGAGCTGGCGACGAAGATCCCCAACAGTAACCAGGAGATCAATCGCGTTCTTCTGTGTACATCACAATCCGAACGCGTGGAATTTTCCGTGATGCCGGGGGCAATCACCCGGGAGCGTGCGGATCTTCTCCGTGAAGCGGATGACATCGTGCTTCAGGAAATGCGGAAGGCAGGATTATATGAAAAGATCTGGCAATTTCCGGTGGTACTTCTGCCGGTCGGGAAAAGGCAGAAAGGGGAGGAAGGGCAGGAAGGGCAATCTATTGTATTGCGGCCGATTGCTTCGACGGACGCGATGACCGCGAATGCATTCGTGTTGCCCCCGGAAGTCATCCAAACAATCACCAAAAAGATCATGCAGTTGCCCGGCATCGATGCGGTCTTCTATGACCTCACGAATAAGCCGCCAGCGACGATAGAGTGGGAGTAGCGGATAGAAAGGGCAGGAAGGGCAGGGGGAAAAAAGGCAGAAAGGGCAGAAATGGCAAATTATTTCATGAGTCTGGTAATCAGATAGGACAAGCGAGCACAGTGATCAATAAGCATGCTCGATTGCTCTGTATTAAGAAGGCCGATTTCATGGCACAGCTCACAAAAATTATCTATTTCAATGGTAGAGCCACGCGCTCGTGCATAGTACGCATTGCGATGATCTTTGGTGGGCATGGCGGAGCCTTCCGCGAGGTTTGCCATAACAGAATTTGAAGCTCGTCGAAGCTGGTCCGTCAGGCGATACCGCTCGTCTTGTGGGAATCCTGCTGTTATTCGAAAGATGCTTGCCGCAAGTATTTTCGCCTCCTTCCAGGCGATCATGGATCTAAATCCGGTGGAATATACTCGTTGCATGATGCCATTGTCCGGGTAGAAATATTTTTCGCTAGACCCAGCCATGATTTGCCCTTTCTGCCCTTCCTTCCTTTTCTCTACGCCAAGCCATTTCTGATCGTTCTTTCTTCCCATGGAACGCTCAAAGGCGTACGCTATGTCCCATGGAAAAAGGTGCCTTAAGCCCTGAAGTAATCCGGCAGCAGGTTATGGAGGCCCAAAGCGGGAACACAGGGGCCTTTAGCAGGCTCTACGATTTTTATTTTCCACAGGTGTACCGCTACTGCGCTTTTCGCGCTCCCGCGGAGGTGGCGGAAGATCTTGTGGCGGAAGTTTTTGTGAAGGCGTGGGAGAAACTGCACACCTACAAAGTGCAGAAGGACATTCCCTTCGGCGCATGGCTGTTCCGCGTGGCGCGCTACACGGTGATCGATGCCTATCGCACGAGCCGCACCTGGGAAGATCTTGATGAGACGCTCGAAGATCCCGATACGCTCAATGCGGCAGACGGCATGCTCCATCAGAAAGAGGTTGTGCGTATCGTGCGCAAAGCGTTGAACGCATTGCCGCGACGGTACCGTGATGTGCTGGTACTGCACTACATCGCTGGGCTTCCCAGCGACGAGGTGGCGCGTGTTTTACGGCTGAGCCAGGGGGCTTCCCGGATCCTCAAATTCCGGGCGCTCAAAAAGCTTGAACAAGAATTGCCGTCAGAATACCGGGAAGGGCGTAACAAGGCCGCTTTGGCATCGTTTTCACCATTGCAATGAGGCTTGAACAGCGTCTCCAGAGGCTTTCCCAAGACATCACACCTACGAAGGCTGTCAAAAGTCGCATATTCGATCGTATTGAGCAGAGAATCGGTGCTCCGGAAGTACTCCGAATGGCGGCCAAAGAGATGACGCCGAGGGCGGCCGTCCGTGACCGCGTTTGGGACAAGGTGGCGCAGGTTGTCACACAAACACCCGTTGCCTTCCTCAATCGTGTCCGCGGCGCACTGCTTCCTCCCGTCGAACGTTCCAAAGATCTCTGGCAGTCCTTCATCCTGCCGCGGCTCCAGCCGCAGCAGGTGGCGGCGCGTTCCTACCGCGGTATTGCGTGGGTCACGGCCATGGCCATTCTCGTCGTGACCGTTCGCGTCAGTCCGAGCCTCTTCTTCGCCGCTCCCACCGCCGCCGAGTCGGCCGTGACGCTTCTGCCTACGCGTGGAGCAGTCACGGTGGAGATCGCCGGAGTCATACAGGAAGTCGATCAGGAAATGGCACTCGTGCCGGGGATGCAGATCCGCACGGGAGACAGCGAGGCGAGCATCCTTCTGCGCGATGACGGCGTGATTCGCATGGACCGCAACACCATCGTCACGCTCCACGATCTTACGGAGCGCCTAGAACCGGCGCCCGAGATCCTGCCCACGCTCACGCTCGAACAGGGGCGCATTTGGGCGCAGGGGCTGATCCCCGGAACGCTCCGCGGTATCACGCTCGCTACTGCCGAAGGCCATATTACGGTGAATGAAGGCAGCGTCTCGCTTGCAAGGGAAGATCTCCTTACCGTCGAAGTTTTTAACCGCACTGCTACGCTCCTGCGTGAGGACCGCGAGATGCGGCTCATCACAGGAGACCGCATCCAGCTCTGGGCCGGAAGCGTTCCGCTCATCCGCCACATTTCTCTCTCCGCCTATGACGACAGCTGGGTAAGCCAGAACATCGGGCGCGACGCCGTGCACCGCAAGGATATCGCCCAGCAGCAACAAGAGCGCAAGGTGGCGCGCGCGGGCATCCTGCCAACATCAAAACTCTACGCCGTGAAGCGCGCCGCGGAAGCAGTCGACGTGATGCTCACCTTCGACGTTCGCACGCGCGTCGAGAAGCAGATCGCCTATGCGGGCGTCCGTCTCGACGAGGCGGCTGCTCTTATTGAAGAAGGGGCGGTGGAAGCCGTGGAGGCACCGTTGCAGGAATACCGCAGGACGCTTGTGGCCCTCGCCGGGGAGTCCACCGATGGGACCGAAGCCCAGTTCCTTCTGCAGAAGGCCGTGTCTCAGGATTCCGCCGAGATCGCGGCGGTTTCCGTGGGCGACAACAACTATCTTCTGAAGAAGACCGTGCTCGAAGCCTACTCCGAGCTTCCGGGACAGGACGGAAAAATCATCGAAGCGGCGCTCCTCGTGGACGGGCTTTCCACGCTCGCGGAGGCTGCGGAAGCGGGAGACCAGATGCAGGTTGCCGGTGCCTGGGACGCACTGAAGCCGTATCTGAATGCCATCGAAGAGAACCCTGAACTTGCGGAAGCTGTGGAAGCAAAGGCTCTTCTGAAGCGATTCGCGCTGGCTGTCCAGGACACGGAGGGCTTTGATCCGGATCTGATCGCCGCGTCGGAGGAATTCCTGCCCAAGGAGCCGGTGACGGTCGTAGCTCACCTCACCGATGAACAAGTGCTCGCGATCGCCTCCAGCATCAGGGAGCGTATTTTTACGCAGTATCGCATGCCCAAGTCCCGCAACAATGTTTTGTTTTCCGAGCTGCGCGGCCTCAAGGGAAACGTGGACGAGGGGCGCATCCTACGCGCGCTCTATCATGCGATGCCTGAGGGTACGGAGCTGCGCGCGCCCGTGCGCCGCTCCATCACGCAGCTGAAGTGGTCGGTGGTGGCAGGAGAAGAAGGCGAATCTTTGTAGTAATAACAGCTGTCGGGCATAAAAAGTCAAAAACCAAAAACCAAATGCCAAAAGATATACTTGGTTTTGATTTTTGGTCTTTGGTGTTTGGTTCTTGGCTAACGAATCCGGTACGCGTTGCTGCAGTGCGTACTGTCATCCTCCGTGCAGAGATAGATCCACTGCGTGGGGCCCAGAAGCGGCTGCATGCCCCGGATATTCACCCGCGCTGTGCCGTGATCAACGGCGTCGCAGGTAAAGGGCTCATCATCATAGGAAACTTCCTGCGTGTTTCCGGCGCCGTTCCAACGGACGATCTCCATGCATCCTTCTCCCTTGGAATACGTCACGGAAAGATAGGCGTTGCGGGCAATCGTGGCCGCATGAATGGTGATGGCCTCCTGTGCGGCTCCGTGCGTACCGCCTCCGGACGTCACGGCGATCGGCTGGCTGCAGGCCTGACGCGCGTTGGTGCAGATCTGCACGAGCTGGCCTTCTGCCACCGCCGGCTGGATTCCTTTGAGCCGCAGGTGCGCGGAGAGTTCTCCGGAGTCCAAAGAACACGGCATGCCCCCGATCACATTGAGGCGCTGGAATTCCTGGTTGGCGGCTCCCGTTATCCAGAGGGAGACACATTCGGCTTCCGGAAGGGTATAGGCGACATCGAGATGATCGGATGTCAGATGTGCGCTTCGAAGCGTGATGACAGCCACATTCCTCGTCGACTCCCTCTGTTCTCTCGCTGCCGGCACTGCCGTGCGGATGTTTTTGCGAAAAGCACGCCAGTCATTGCGTGCGCGGCGAACGACTGCCTGAGGGGTTATGCGGTACGTACCGCTGTTTTCAGAAACGGCTCCGCTCTGGCTCGATGTGGAAACACTTGTGGCGTAGACGCTGAGGGCTGCCAGAAGCACGCCGCTTCCAAGAACGAGGCGTGATGGTTTCTTGTTCAGGAGACTCATAGAAGAATGTGGGTATATATTACTATTATATAATAAAGTGTGATAAATATCAACAACGGTTGACGCTGTGCCGCCTTGGATTCACACTGCCGCGGCTATGGGGCTTTTGACTATTACAGAGCTGAAACCGGGCCGAGCGGTCGTTCTCGACGGCGAACCGTTCATCGTCGTTGCTTCGCAATTCGGCCGCAAAAGCCAGAGCAAGGCGAATATGCAGTGCAAATTGCGCAACCTCAAGACCGGTGCGGTGGTCGCCCGGAACTTCCAGGGCAGTGAAACCGTGGAGCCGGCGGACGTCGGATACCGTCGCGTGCAGTACCTCTATAAGGATGACACGGGATACGGTTTCATGGATCTCAACGACTACAACCAGTTCTCGCTTTCGGAGGAAGTGATCGGAGACGCCGGAAAATATCTCGTGGAAGGAGGAGAAGTGGACGCGCTGATGTTCGATGACAAGCCGATCGCGATAGAGCTGAAGTCCACGGTGGAACTCAAAGTGGCGGAGACATCGCCTGGCGTACGCGGTGATACGGCAACCGGAGGCAACAAGTCAGCGATCCTCGAAAGCGGGCTGCAGGTGAACGTTCCGCTCTTTATCAATGAAGGAGACAAGATCAAAGTGAATACGGAGACGGGGGCGTATATGACGCGGGTCTAGGACATTGTGCTATGATTCAGGGATGGAGGGCACGCGTTTTCCCGAAAAGCGCATCGTTCTTTGGTCGCATCCGCGATCAGTTTCTACGGCATTTGAGTTGGTGTTCGAGGAGCGAGCTGACACAGAAATCGTTCATGAGCCATGCGCGCGTTTGCGACATCGACGGTCTCTACAGCGTGTTTGTCCGGATCCTGAAGTTTCAACAAAGCGAGACGTACAACAAAAGATTTTTTGGCAGTTGCTTGGACCACATGAGAAGCCTCTGCTTTTCGTGAAGGATATGGCGTACTACGTTCGTCGGAGATATTACGATGTATTGCTGCCGCCCATGACAAACACTTTTATTCTACGCAATCCGGAGGAAAGCTTGATCTCTCACTATAAAAAATTCTCACGATTTACCTTTGAACAAGCCGGATATGCAGCCATGGAAGAAATGCATGATTATGTGACGAATACACTGCGACAACCCAGTGTCATCGTCGACGGCAACGATTTTCGAAGGCATCCCACCTCGGTATTACGTCAATATTGCCATGCAGTTGGAATTACCCATGACGAACGAACAGAAAAGTGGGTTTCTGGAAACGTGAAAGGATGGGAAATTTGGCAGCACCAAGGCTGGCATAGGGAGGCCGAGCGAAGCACAGGAATCATTCCCCCAAAAGAGAGCACACCGGACGTTGGTTTGCTCCCGCGACGCGTGCGTAACATGCTTCCCGAATGCAGGCGTATCTATGAAAAACTTTTTGAACTCCGCATGAAGCCTGACGACGATCCCCGTTATGGTATGGAAGTCGGAGAGGAAGTTGCCTAAGGCCTAGCACTCACATCAGTTTCCTTAAGATCGTATTCACCATCCCCGGATTCGCTTGTCCTATTGATTCCTTCATCACCCACCCGACGATGGATCCTAGGGCCGCTGCTTTGCCAGACTTATA
>JBBTVH010000051.1:0-2495 GCA_038063355.1 Patescibacteria group bacterium
CTTTGCGCTTCTGGAGCCGGGCGATTGCGTCCTTGGCATGGATTTGAGCCATGGTGGGCAGCTAAGCCACGGCCATCCGGTCACCTATCTCACAAAGATCTTCCGCTTCGTCCGCTATGGGATGAAGGACATCGAAACGGGGGAACTGGATTACGACGCGATGCTGGAAACCGCGAAGAAGGAAAAGCCGAAAATCGTCCTCGCCGGCTACTCCGCGTATCCGCGCGAAGTCGACTACGCGAAGATGAAGGCGATTGCCGAAGAAGTGGGCGCCTACGCTGTGATGGACATGGCGCATGTTGCAGGACTCATCGCGGGAGGAGCGCACAAAAATCCTTTCGACTATGGCTTCGACGTGGTCACGACGACGACCCACAAGACGCTGCGCGGTCCCCGCGGCGGCATGATCCTCAGCAGAAACGAGGAGTTCGGGAAGAAGATCGACAAGTCCGTGTTCCCCGGCTTCCAGGGCGGCCCCATCATGCAGATGATTGCGGCCAAGGCGGTGGCCTTCGGCGAAGCACTGCGGCCCGAATTCAAGGAGTACGCCGTGCAGATCATCAAAAACTCTCAGCACCTAGCCGCGTACCTGATGGATCGCGGCGCCAAGCTCATCACGAATGGAACCGATAACCACCTGATGCTCGTCGATTGCATCCAAAGCTGGGGCATCGCCGGGGGCGAAGTGGAGAAGGTGCTCGATGAAGTGGGAATGACGCTCAACAAGAACTCGATCCCCAATGACACCAGAAAACCGATGGACCCCTCGGGCGTGCGCCTGGGAACTCCGGCCATCACCACGCGCGGCATGAAGGAGAAAGAAATGGAAATCCTCGCAGGATTCATGCTCGCGGCCATCGAAAAGCGCAGTGACGCCGCCGCGTTGAAGAACCTTCGGGAAGAGGTGAAGGCATTTTGCTTGAAGTTCCCGGTACCGGGGATCGCAGTCTGAGCGATCAAACAAGCAGGAGCAGGCATACTTGCCTGCGCTACGCGGACAAGTATGTCCGCTCCCAATATTTTTCTTCCATCAGATCTGGATTTTGCAATAACCAAACAACAGTGTGACAAGTTAGATCGACACTCTTTGTGATAATCGCATGAGATAGAGATCCTCAGGATGTCAATTTTTGTATAACTTTTGTATTCATAACATATCACTGCTCGTCCGCTACGCCGAAGAATTGCATGAATTTCGCGTGCGCGTACGATGATATGATTTGCGAACAGCAAATCTCAGCCATCAGCCTTCCCCGCACCCTTGCCGGTTACATTCCGATCGCAAACCGGTGATATAGCAGCCATTGACCCGCAAGGGTGCGGGGTAGCCCTCGTTCTTTCTCCCTCATGCGGCTTCGCGATTAAAGACGATACGAACGTATCATCTTAGCTACTTCGGTAGCGGCGTAGCGATATCGCTACGCCGACATACGTAGAAGCATTCATACACGCAGCCCCTTTGCTGCGTCGCGGAGCCGTATCATACGGAAACACATACAAACATCCCGCACCTTTTTTCCTTCCTCACAGTAACCATCCACAAGCAGTGCCCTTGGTTACACCCAGGAACGAAAAAAGGTGCGGGACAAGCTCTCCAAGTTCGTGATGAGAGGCTCAGGAGCCTCCCACCGCGCACCCCCCACTCCCCAGCGTGATCCAGACCTACGGGGCTGCCGATCGCCACCACGGGGAACTCGCCAGGCCACGAGGATAAACAAGCGGCCAGAGGAGGGCCACGGCACGTCAGATTAATCTGACGTGCCACGGGAAACCTGTCCCCATTCTCAAAGGATCTCAGGAAAGCTAGTCTCTCCCGCTAGATCTGGAGAGAAACACAAAGACAAAGAGGCCCCAAAAGGGTCTTTTTGTTAAATAAACTTTCCATGGCAGTGCTACCAGAACTCCCTTTCCACGGTAGGGCAATTGTTTCACTTCTTTTACGGCCGTACGGTTACCCACCTTTCATGACATCCCGCCTCTTTTCCATCGGCTTCCTGAGCGGCGTTCTCGCGATCGCCCCCCTCTTCGTATCCGGAGCAAACGCGCAATATTACGACGAGTTCAACGACAATTATTACGACGATCTGTATCGCGACATCGACACGTTCAATGATCCGTACGGCTCTACGAACTACGGTTCCACGTACTACGGTTCCCAGTACGATGATGACTACGATTACGACAACACGCACTACACCACGCCGAACTACCGCACCCCAACCTACAACTACAACTCCACGAACTACAACCGGACAAACTACCGCCAGAACTACACCATGCCGAATTTCCGCTGCTACTACTGGGGCCGCGACGGCAGCTGCATGAATTACTCCTACAAGCAGGCGCTCTCGTACTACACGTATCCCTACAACTACGGAAACTACGGCAACACGTACGGTAACTATTATGGAAACTCGTACAGCAACTACAACTATCCCTAATACGGTTATTAATCTTAATCACCGCATGCGGGTACGCATGCGGCTTCCATTCCC
>JBBTVH010000052.1:0-7988 GCA_038063355.1 Patescibacteria group bacterium
CGCAGCCGCGATCTTGAGCGCCTCGGCAAGAATCACGGTCCGCTCTCCTTTAAAGGTGCCGTCCGGATATCCTTCGATGATGCCTTTCTCTTTGGCACTGCAGGCATGCACCCAGTACCACTGCTCCTCACCCCAGAAATCCCGGAAACAGCGGTGATTCTCCGCGTCAAAGACCTGCGATCCTTCCGAAGCGAGCATGAGGATCTTCAAAAATTCCGCCCGGTTGATGAGAATATCCGGCCGGAAGATTCCGTAGCCGTAGCCCTGCACAATACCTCGGCTATGGAGGTATTCGATATCGGACTCATGCGGATGCCCCAGGGCATCGAGAAAGATGCCGCCGCCTGCCTGCCGGTCAGGCAGGGTTGCGCTTTGAGCAAAGGCAATGACGGGAACTGCCGCAAGCACGAGAAGAAGACGCTTCACGGTGGGATATTGTAGCAAGAGACAGGATGCGACCCCTAGAAGAATGCCGCGCGAAAAACTCGGGAAATTTTGTAACTCACATTAATTGTTCGATTGTTGTATTGCTGAATTGCTGATATTCGCTTGCGAACAATTGAGCAATACAACCATGAAGCAATTCACCCTGCATCCGACTGATACTCCTCTCCCGCCTGCTGCTTTGCTTCCTCGTGTTTCTGCTGCTGCTTCATCATTTGCTCATTCGTCTGCTTGTCACCCACATTGAGCACCTCGGTCTTCTCTTCCTGCATGTGGGTTTTGGTACCGAATGTTTCCGGGGGCGCTTCTGCCTTTTCTGCCCTTTCTGACTTCGGACCCGTTTCCTCTTTTGCTCTGTCAGACTTCGCTCCGTCTTTCCCCACCTTCCCTCTAAGCACCGCCCTCTGCAGCTTTAAAAGATTCCCCTTGCTCTCCGCCGCGCGCTTTTGTCGCACCTCCTTCTTATCGGACCGATACTGGTCTTCGGGTCGCGCGAGGCCTTCGTCTTCGTCGTCGCGGTACATGGGAGAATCATAGCAATAAACGCTTGTATGTGATGCCCTCCTTTAGATTGTAAGGATCTCGCTCAGGCTCATTCTCTCGACTCCTGACTTTTTTTCTTTTTTTCTTTGATGATTTGCTGCATCTAATATTCAAATTTATAGCTATTTCGTGGCCTGCCATGAAGTTGCGCCGCAGCGCATACTTCGTGGTGCTCCCGGCAGGATTTGAACCTGCGACCCCCTGGTTCGAAGCCAGGTACTCTATCCAGCTGAGCTACAGGAGCACATCCGAATTATGAATGAAGAAAGAACAATTATGAATCGTTTATAGAGGTCATTCCGCATTCCGAATTCCGAATTCTGCATTTAGATCTATTAGAACTACAATTACAGTATGTCGTTCAGGCACTTTGATCGCCCCTGGCTCCCCCCGCTTCTCCTGTTCCTGATCCCCTTCGCGCTCTACTTCCAGTCGCTTGGGAACTACTTCGTAGCGTGGGACGACAATATCCTTGTCTACGCGAACCCATTGGTTCGGAATTTTTCGCCATACGCGGTGTGGGCGGTATTCACGTCGTATGATCCGGAGCTGTATATCCCTTTGACGTTCCTGACGTATCAGATCGAACATCTGATCTTCGGGCTTAATGCGACGGTGTTTCACACGACCAACCTGCTCCTGCACTGCGGCATCAGTGTAATGATCTTTTTCCTGCTCCAACGCTGGAAGATCGCCCGCTCGGCCGCCTTCGTACTGGCATTGATCTTCGCCATCCATCCGCTGAACTCCGAAGCGGTCGCCTGGGTCAGCGCGCGGAAGGACGTGCTGAGTAGTTTTTTCTTCCTTGCAACGCTTCTTGAGTGGGAACGCTACCGCTCCGATGCAACGAGAAGAAAATACTGGATCGCAGCTCTTTTCTTCCTTCTTGCGCTCCTCTCCAAAGTATCGATCGTGCTCCTGCCGCTGATCCTGCTTCTGATCGACTGGCGCCACAATCGAACGCCCGATCGCCGCATGATAACGGAGAAGATTCCGTTCTTCGCTCTCGCCGGCGTCTTCATCGTGATCGCGCTTCTGGGAAAGACAGGAAACATCTCGGCACTCACGCTCTGGCAGACGATCCTGATGAGCTCAAAAGCGATCGGCATTTCGGTCCTGCATTTCTTTTTCCCGTTTCAGATCTCCCTCATTTACCAACAGAGCACGCCCGTGACGGTGGCCTCTCCTGAATTTTTCTTCCCCGCCCTCTTCGTCCTTTTCGTCCTTTTCGTCTCTGTCATTTCACTCAAAAAATCTCGAGCTCCCGCCTTCGCAGTCTGCTTCACCTTGATCATGCTGCTGCCGAGCTTCGCCAACTTCTCCAAAGCCGGATCGCTCTACTACACCACCGACCGATACATGTATATGGCGCAGCTCGGGCTCCTCTTCCTTCTCGGCTGGGGATGGATGCGGATTTCTATACTGCAGCGCGCCCGTGCAGTACGGCTTGCGGTCATTGCGATGACGATTGTAGCAATCCCGAGCTTCGCGTTCGCAACCTACAACCGCAGCCTTCTGTGGATCAACAGCGAGACGCTCTTTCGCGACGCGCTGGAAAAAAATCCGGCAAGCGCCGTCATACGCTTCAACCTCGGATACTTCGAGCAAACCCGTG
Source organism: Patescibacteria group bacterium (assembly GCA_038063355.1). Taxonomy (GTDB): domain Bacteria; phylum Patescibacteriota; class Gracilibacteria; order Peribacterales; family Peribacteraceae; genus 2-12-FULL-55-11. Next base: position 2,603 of record JBBTVH010000052.1, read on the forward strand.
GCAACATCGAGGAGGCGCGCTCATTCTATGCGCAGGCCCGGGAGGTGAATCCCAACTATTCCCCGGCATATAACAACGAAGGATTGATCTTGTGGGAGCGCGGCGATCGGGAAACAGCAGAATCCTGGTTCGCGCAGGCCGTGGAAATAGATCCGCAGAATCTTTCGGCAGTCATTAATCTCGCGATGGCAAAAACGGAACGCGGAGAAGTCGACGACGCGATTGCGCTTCTCACGCAAGTGCTCGACGAAGATCCGTATAACGTTCCGGCACTCATTAAGCTCGGCACGGCGTATGGAAAAAAGGAAATGTACCGCGAAGGACTCGCCGCATTCCAGAAAGCGTGGAAACTGGATCCGGAAATGCGGGAAAAGTCCAAAGAGCTGGAGAAAGTTCTCATGGAATTGGATCAAAATAATAATTAAGTGAAAGCCTGAACTCATTGTGATTTAGAAAAATGGAGCACCCATAAAACAATGCGCGAAGGCATGGTTCCCCTGCCTGGAGCGCCACTTTGCCGGAAGGAGAGCCCGTGAGAGGAAACCCGGAGGGTTTCCTTTCACGCCATAACAAAAACGCCCTTCGTGAGAAGAGCGCTCTGTAAGAAGTGGAGATCTATCTCTTCTTCTTTGTCTTCCTTTTCGTCGCCGTCTTCCTCTTCGTCGAGGCCTTCTTCGCCTTCTTTGCCTTCTTGCGCTTTACCATGTGAGGCTGGGGAAAGAATTAATAAAAGACTGGATTTCATTATAAGCGCATTGTGTGTGTGAAAATAATTTCGTGAAGCGCATTCACAAAAATGTTTTGTGAAAATATTTTTCGGAAAAAATTCTCATTGCGATTTTCCGCGAAATTTTTCGGGCGATTACACGTGCGGCAGCCAGTGTCCGAGTTTGTCGCGCTTCGCGATGAGATATTTTCTTTGGTATTCCGAAGCGGGATGAATGTGCAGCGGCACCTGCTCGGTGATGTGTAATCCATAGCCGTCGAGACCCACGATTTTTTTTGGATTATTGGTGAGCAACCGTAAATGTCCCACACCAAGATCCCGCAGAATTTGCGCTCCAATGCCATATTCTCGAAGATCTACGGAAAGCCCCAGGCGAGCGTTCGCCTCCACGGTATCAAGGCCTTCGCGCTGCTGCAGATCGTACGCGCGGATTTTATCCGTGAGCCCGATGCCACGTCCTTCCTGGCGAAGATAGAGGAGAACGCCGGTACCTTCCTCGGCAATCGCGCGCATCGCGGCATCGATCTGCTGACCGCAATCACAGTGCACCGAACGGAACACATCGCCCGTCAAACACTCCGAATGCACGCGGGTGAGTACGGGGTGCATCGGATCGATCGCCCCCTTGACGAGTGCAACGTGTTCGCGATTCTGGAGCGTGTCGCAGTACACCGAGACGTGCCACTTTCCGGTCTCGGTCTCCAAATTGGTGTCCGCAACTTTGCGCACGAATGTTTCCGTCCTGCTCCGGTATGCAATGAGATCGGCGATGGTGATGATCGGCAGATCATGTTCCTCGGCGAACGATTCGATGTCCGGAAGACGCATCATCGCACCGTCTTCCTTCATGAGTTCGCTGATCACCGCTCCTTCCCGAAGTCCCGCAAGTCGGCTGAGATCTACCGAAGCTTCCGTATGTCCGGCACGCACAAGCACACCGCCGGCCTGAGCACGCAACGGAAAGACATGGCCTGGTCTGCGGAGATCTTCCGGGCGTGCGACGGGGTTGATGGCGGCACGGACAGTATGCGTACGATCGGCTGCGGAAATCCCCGTCGTGACCCCCTCGTTCGCTTCGATGCTAACGGTGTACGGCGTTTGCAAACGCGACGTGTTGTGCTCGACCATGAGCGGCAGATCGATCTGATCCGCGATCGCGTTGCTCAGAGAAAGACACACGACTCCGCCCGTGTTGCGGATGATGAAGTTCATCTTCTCTTTCGTCACATGCTCGGCTGCAAGAACAAGGTCTCCTTCATTCTCGCGATTCTCATCGTCGACCACGATAATCATCCGCCCCGCGCGAAGCGCATCAAGAGCCTGAGGGATTGCGGCGAATACGGTCATATGAGCCCTCAGTTTACTAGTAACGAGTAACGAGTAACTAGTAACTCCCAAAGGAATTTTCCGCGACTACCGACTAGCGGAGGGTGATCGTATAGGTTTGCTTGGCACCCTTGGTGGCAGAACGCGTCACAGCGACGATGTAATTGCCCTTGGGATACAGGTACGTCTGGTTGCACTCGGGCCCCGTGAAACTGGCAAGATCCACGTCTTCGAGCGCATAGACAATGCACTTCATGTTCGTAGTCGTCGTGAGCTCGATTTTCATCGTCGCGCTCTTGGGAGTGCTGAAGCTGTAGTAATCGGCGTAGTTGGTGCCTGAGAGTGTGATGATCTTCGGGATGCCCGGGAGCAGGCGCTTGGCATCCTTGAATCCGTCATTGCCGTCGCCCGTAGAGGTGTTCATATCCACCGTGAACGCGGCGTCGGCCACCGTGGGCTGCAGTTGCAGCTGGTAGTTGCCGGGCTTGAGGGACGTGAGAAGGGTGCAGGTGGAACCTTCTTGGTAGCCCAGATAGTACTCCGAGGAAAATCCGCTCTCCGCGATGAGGTACAGTCGGCAGGAAACGGAGCCCGCTCCGCCCGTGAGCTTCACGGTGGTGAGCGCGATGGCGTCCGTTTCGACGGTGAACGTGTAGGAATAGCTCGTCTTTGCGACGAATTTTCCGTTCGCAGTGAAGGGGAAGAGAACTGTGAGCGACGTGGGGCGTGCGGAGGAAGCGGCGCTCTTCACGGAAGCAGCGGATGCTGTGGATGCTGTGGATGCGGTACTCGAGGCTGCGACCTCTTCCGAAGAAGAGCTGTTTTCTTCGCGCGCCTGCTTGAACTCCACATGCAGGGCATTGGAAATATACGCCGCAGCTTCTCCGCGCAAGAGCGGCCAATCCGGATAGAGCCGCGCGCCGTCCTGGCCTGTAATCGGCAGGATGCCCGTCTTGAACGCGGTGTAGAGGTAGCCACTGTACCAGGCCGAAGTGGAGACATCGACGAACTTGATGATGTCGCGCTGCTCTACGCCATACGCCTGCGTGGTGATACCGAAGAGATTGATGATCATTTTGAGCGCCTCCACACGCGTCACCGATGCTCCAGGCTTGAACATGCCGTCGGGATACCCCTGCACGAATTTATTGGCGACCGCGTCGCACACATACGGCTCAAACCATCCCTGCGCATCCGGAAAACACCCCGACGCCGAAGGATCCGGCGTACGACCGGTGGCGCGGTAGAGAAGCGCGAGCATTTCGGCGCGGTTCAAAGCACGCTCCGGTGCGAAGGTCCCGTCGTCGTTTCCTTTGATGATCTGCCCGCTCACCAGCTCTTCGATTTCCGCTCTGTACATGTGGTCCGCGGGGACATCGGGGAAGAGCGGCGTGTTGGCAAGTGCAAGCACGGGAGCTGCGGCCACTACCGCGAGCAGAGCAGAAAAGATTTTAGACACAGAGAGTGCGGGAAGAGTGGATATGATCGTAGCATAAGGAGGCGTATATGCACAATTAGTACCCATTGAAAATTGAAAATTGAAAATGGAAAATAATAACTTTCAATTTTCCATTTTCAATTTTCCATTTTTTCTCTCAGCACAGCCAAAACCGCCCTTGCCGCCTCCTCCCCACGCTCCCTGCGGGCTTGCGCCAACGCAATGTCATCGACATAGAGGATTTCGAACCCGAACGGGATACCGTAGTGCACCTGGATATCCATGCATCCTCGCGCTGCCTCGCGTGCGATGAGGTCGGCATGGTGCGTTTCCCCTTCGACGATGACGCCGAGGGCGATAAGCGCATCCACAGATTCTTCCTGCGCAAGATTGCGCCCGATCAGGGGGATCTCAAATGAGCCCGGGGACGGGTGCTCGGAAATATTGCCTTCAGCAATTCCCTGCTTCATGAATTCCCGGATTGCGCTGGCTCGCAGGACATCAACGATCTCCGGATACCACTGCGAATAGACGATGCCGACACGGACTTCGGATAACTTTTTTGCGGGGCGAGAAGTCCGAAAAGACGGAGGGGAAGCGTGTCGGGCAAGGACATCGGTTTCCACATTGACCAGATCTCCGGGCTGAAGCTTTCCCAGTGTCGTATGTTCCAGCGTAAGAGGAATGAGCGCGACGGTGATCTGGTCGCCGTTGATCGATGCCACGGTAAGAGAGACACCATCGAGAGCAATGGAGCCTTTGGGTACTATTCCTAAAAGAAGATGTGAGGGGACTTTTATCGTGAGAAGAGTTTCATTTTCAATTTTCAATTTTCCATTTTCAATTACCTCTCCCACTCCTTCCACATGCCCCTGCACAATATGCCCATCCAACCTCGCATCTGCCCGCATCGCCCTCTCCAGATTCACCAAATTTCCCTCTTTGAATGAACCAATCGTTGACTTGCGAAGCGTTTCAGGAACCACTGAAAACCGAATACTTTTTTTGTTCAGCTCTTCAACGGAAAGACACACCCCACTCACGGCAATGCTGCTTCCCCCCTTTATACCGATAAAAGATGCGGGACGCTCGATGATGAGCAGGTCATCTCTGGCCTCGATGATTTTTGCCGTCGCTTCGATGATTCCTGTGAACATACGTGCTCACTTTCCTCCAACCTCTCTCCTCTTTCCACTTTCTTACGGAGAAATCTCTTCCAGATCAGTCCCTAACCCTAGACAGCAGACGAAATTTTTGCTAAGCTTACGGCTCGCCCCGCACGCGTGCGCCGGGCGTTTTTTGTTATGTGCAAAACGCGCATCGGATGAGACGCACCACCGGTGCGTCTCTACGGTGCACATTCCCCCTGCCTCACATATGGACTACATTATTGTTAAGGGCGCCAAAATGCATAACCTCAAGAATATCGATGTGAAGATTCCCCGGAATCAACTCACGGTGATCACAGGCCTTTCGGGTTCGGGAAAATCCACCCTCGCATTCGACACCATTTTCGCCGAAGGACAGCGCCGGTACGTGGAGTCTTTGAGCGCCTACGCCCGCCAGTTCATCGCGCAGATGGAGAAGCCGGAAGTCGATTCGATCGAAGGCCTCTCGCCTGCAATCTCGATTGATCAGAAGACGGCACCGCGAAACCCGCGCTCCACGGTGGGAACCGTGACGGAGATCTACGACTATATGCGTCTCCTCTGGGCCAAAGTCGGCCGCGTGCACTGCTCGACCTGCGGCAGGAAATTGCAGAAGCAGTCCACAAGCCAGATCGTCGACACGATCGCCAAAATGCCGGAAGGAAAAAAGATCTCGCTGCTGTCCCCCATCATCGAGGGGCGCAAAGGCGCGCATATGAAGATTCTCGACGCCATCCGGCGCGAAGG
>JBBTVH010000053.1:0-4042 GCA_038063355.1 Patescibacteria group bacterium
CGAGACGATGCCCCGCTCGGAACCGACGATTTTCAGCGGACCCATCGCGGCCTTCAGATAGGCCGTGGAGAGCGGAGTGATCATGGAAAGGTACTATGCCTTTGAAGCAAAAAACGCTCAATAGGCCCCTCCGTTCCACGACCCCAAAGAACGTCTTTTTTGGCTTACATAAGCCAATCATCAGTATCACCTCTACAAATCGCCTTCCTACGCCCTACCCCCTACGCCCTACGCCCTCTTGAATGGTCTCATGCGTTCTCCCCTCCTCGCCGGCACCCTCTTTACCCTCCTGCTTGTCGCCCATATCGCGACGGTTCTTTCCCTGGTACGCCATAACGCCCCGATCCGTGGATCGATGCATCCGGCAGCCCCTTTTATCGCAACAGCATCCTAATTTTCAATTTTCAATTCTCAATTCTCAATTCTCAATTCCCGTGGTTCCATTGTCTCTTGCCACCGCCATCGCCGAGCGCGCCCACCGCGACCAGCATCGGGCGGACGGGCGGCCGTATATCGAGCACCCGCTCGCCGTGATCGAGATTCTGATGGCCGCAAGTACGCATCTGCCGTGCAATATCTACGCGGCAGCCGTGCTCCATGACGTGATTGAAGATACGGAGCTGACCTATATGGACCTGGTGAAAAGCATCGGGCGACCAATAGCGACGACCGTCCTGGGGCTTTCGCGGCCCGAGAAATTTTTCGGGGAATCCGAGCTGGACCAGGAAAAGCGGTATCTGCAGCAGATGTGTCTGGTGCAGAGCGTGGAGCCCGGCATCCTGCTTATTAAGATGGCCGACCGGATCCACAATATGGAAAACACGCGGGCGCTTCCCTTGGAAAAACGCGAGCAGCTCTTTCAGATCACCCGCGATCTCTATCTTCCCTTCTTCCGCGAAACCAAAGAGAGCCAGCCGCCCACGCTGATGTACGCCTACGAGAACCTGCTGGCGCATCTGGAACGACTGTGCCGGGTATCTGAACACAGCATCGTCAATGATAAGGTTCTCCAAGTGGCATAGCCCAAACGTATGCTATGGATCCACAACAACCCCCCTCGCCGCCGAAGCGCGATTTCCTGTTTGTGGACGAATCAGGAGATCCCGGCACATTTTCGCCCTATTACATTCTCGGTCTTCTGCATGTCACCGATGTCTCACTCAAAGAACTCAATGTGCATCTTGGAGCCATGCGCTATTTCGGTTCGGTGAAGCGCGAAATCAAATCGTCTCGGATTACGCGGGAGCAGCGCGAACAACTACTCCATATTTTGCGTGACGCGCATGATCATACTTTCGTCCGCGCCAGCGCGATCTACCTTACCAAGAGCAAATATCAAGGTGTCTACCTCACAGATCGCCCTGACCAAACCATCGATCCCAGTCGATTTCAAAACTTGATGCTGCGCCGCTTGCTGGAACATCACTTCTCAATCTGCACCCCGCAGTCGCACGAAGTGGAACTCGTCGTGGATCGCTTTTATCGTAGTGAAAATCTGGAAGATAGAATGCGCAGTTACTTGCGGGCAGACAAACATGGCCGACTTCCTGCATTTCTGCACATTACCCAAGCTGATTCACGCTACGTTGAATTGCTTCAGGTCGCTGACTGGATCGCGGGTGCGGTCAAAGAACGGTTCTTCACACACAAAGACCGCGATTGCGCTGACCTCTTCAAATACATCAACACAGCGAAGATTACACAATAAAAAATAAAGAGGCGGGTACTCGTACGAGCCCAGCCTCTTCCATAGGCAGGATCACTATAGCATACAACTGATCCTGTGCACGCAAAAAGTCTCTTCTGTGGATCTATTTCCCTTTCTTCGTCACCCCATTCTTCTTTCCCTGCCCCTTCCAGATCTTGTCGATGTTCACGCGGTAGAGGTTGTTGTAGTACTCCATCTCGTTGGGGTCGGCCATTTTGAGCACATCGAGCTCCGGAGCGAACATTTCACTGTAACGGTCGCGGCGGCGGATCTGCTTCAGGGTGCCATTTTCATGAATGAGGACCACCGGGGCACGCCGGATCGTGTTGAAGTTGTTGGCGAGCACCTGGGCATAGGCGCCCACGTCCATGGCCGCGAGGATGTCGCCCGCTTCGAGCTTGGGCATTTCGATTCCTTTCGTGATGAGATCCCAACAATCGCATGTATTGCCGCCCACGGTGACCTTGTGCACGCGCGGCGAGAACATCTTGGAGGCCGGGAGGATGTCGTAGCGGACATCGGTCTGCACGAGTGCGTCCGGAATGAAGTTGTAGGTGGAACTATCGGCGATAATCATGCGGTTTCGGTGATGGATTTCCTTGTTGGAGACGACGTGCATCAGGCCGATGCCGGCGTTGAGCACGATGGATTTTCCCGGTTCGAAGATGAGCTTCACCGGCATCGTCACCCCTTCGCGGTCCATCAGCTGCTGGAAATACTTCGGGAAGGACTTCAGGTCTTCGATGGGAAAGGCGATCTCGTCGCCGATCGCCGCAGGAAATCCCCCGCCCATGGAGAGCGTCTTGATCGGGACGCTGCGGTCCTGGCAGGAACGGATGATCTTCACAAGGACGCGCGCCGCGGTCCTCAGCGTCCAGGTGCTGTGGATATAGCCGCCCATGAAGTGGAAGCCGCGGAAATCGACGAAAGGGCTTTTGGCCGCGATGTCGACCGCCTGCATCACCTGCTTTAAGGGGATGCCGTACTTGTTGCCTTTCGTGGTGTAGCCGCGGATCTCGATCATCGGGTTTACGCGGATCACCGTGCGCACCTGCGTGCGGAGCTTCTTTGCTGTCGCGGCGATGTGCTTCAGATCCTCGATACTGTCGGCCGTGATGCTCTGGACGCCCATTTTCACGGCGAAGTGCAGGTCCTGCTCGGTCTTGAAGAGGTTGGTGTAGGAAAGCTGGCGCGGTTTGAAGTCAGCCAGAAGCCCCAGAATGATCTCGCCGACAGAGGAGCAGTCGAGCTCGAATCCCTCTTCACGGGCGATCCTCAGAATCTGGAGGTTGCTGTTGCACTTCACCGCGTACTGCAGCTTGATCTGCTCGCCGAAGACCCGTTTAAAGCGCCGGAAATTGTGGCGGATTTTGCTCTCCACCATCACATACACGGGCGTGCCGTATTTTTTGACAATGCGGTCGACGGCGACGCCCTCGATCGTCATCATCCCGCGGTGGTCCACGGAAAGAAAATCCCGCCAACGCTCCCGGATGTACCGTTGTTCCGCGAGCCTGCGCCGCCTTGAGAAGTGGGGAACGTGGGAACGTTCCTCCGGAGGTGCTGTCATTGCGGTAGAATTCGCATGGGAAACAGACGCGAAGTGTACGACAGCTGCGCGTGATTGCAAGAAAATTCCCCCACCCCTGGCCCCTCCCCCACGGGGGAGGGGAACCCACTTTATTCTCGTATAGCAGAGCTTCCTTCCCCCGTGGGGGAAGGATTGAGGATGGGGGAAATCGTGCGGTTCACAAATCCAACAGCACCGCCGCGATCCACGGGAACGCCACGGTCACATCGCTCTGGATGATCTGGAAGTAACTCTTGGTGGAGAGCTTGTCCCACGTGATCTTTTCCTTGCCGCCGGCACCGGAGTAGGAGCCGTAGGACATCGGCGAGGAACCGATCTCGATGAACCCTGCCCAGTCACGGACTTTGCCGTGGAGCTTGAGGTCGTGCTTGAGCGAGGGGACGACGCAGATCGGGAAATCCGCGGCGATGCCGCCGCCGAGCTGGAGGAAAGCGATGGGACTGTCTTTAGACTCCTCCATGTACCAGTCATAGAGCCATGTGAAGTACTCGAGTCCCCCCTTCATGATCGTGGGATCGAGGACGACGCTCTGATCTTTCCGGTGTTTCCCGCTGTAGGTATAGCTCGCGAAGATATTGCCCATCGTGGAATCCTCAAAACCCGGAATGACGATGGGGATGTTTTTCTCATAGGCCGCATACGCCCAGCAGTCGGCGGGATTGGCTTTGGGATCGGGCTTAATAAGACCCTCGGCAAAGAGTCTGCGAAAATACTCGTGAGGAAAATATCGCTCCCCCTGCTTC
>JBBTVH010000054.1:0-10898 GCA_038063355.1 Patescibacteria group bacterium
GTAGCGCACGCCCGGGAGGTCCTTCACGCGGCCGCCGCGCACGAGCACGATCGAGTGCTCCTGCAGGTTGTGGCCCTCGCCGGGGATGTACGCCGTGATCTCCTTGCCGTTGGAGAGCCGCACACGGGCGATCTTCAGGAGAGCCGAGTTCGGCTTCTTCGGCGTCATCGTCGTGACTTTAATGCAGACGCCGCGCTTGAAGGGCGCGCCCTTGGGAAGCGGAACCGCACGCATCTTGAGGGCGTTCCAGGTGTACTGGAGTGCCGGCGCCTTGCTCTTGCGGCGCTTGCTGCTGCGGCCTTTGCGAATCAACTGGTTAACGGTTGGCATAGAAGTGATGATGAGGATGGCCTGTCCGCCCTGCCTACCGGCAGGCAGGCGTAGCTCCGAGCGGAGCGAGAACGAAGGCGGAGGAGAGGGTAGTGAGAATGGGGACGAGAGTAAAGAGAAAAGGGCCCTGAGTTAACAATTATGCGGCATCCTCTTCGGCGGCTTTGGCGGCTTTGGCAGCCTCTTCGGAGATAAAACGCTGGCGGTACACCTCGCCCGTGGGAATAAGGCGTCCAATGATGACGTTTTCCTTGAGTCCCTGAAGCGCGTCGACTCTGCGCGTGGTAGCGGCCTCCACCAGCACGCGGATCGTCTCTTGGAAGGAAGCTCCGGCGAGCCAACTGTCGGTAGCGAGCGCGGCGCGGGTGATACCCAGGAGCAGCGGCTCGTAGGTCGCGGTTCTCTTGGATTTCGTGAAGGCATCATTTTGATGGAGCACTTCGCCGATGTCGGCGGTCTCGCCCGGAAGCAGCGTCGTATCGCCGGCATCAATGATGCGGACTTTGCTAAACATCTTGCGGACGATGATCTCGAGATGTTTGTCGTTGATGGTCTGCCCCTGCGAGGAGTAGATGTGCTGGACCTCCTGGATGATGTACTTCTGCACGGAGTACGCGCCTTTTTTCTCCAAAAGTTCATGCAGGTTGTAGTGTCCGGCGTTCAGCGCCTGTCCGGCTTCCACCATGTCGCCGTTTTTGATGAGCACGGTTTCGCGCGAGGTGAATTCGTAGTTCCGTTCCTGAATCTGCTCATGACGGATGCCGACTTCGCCACCTTCGGTCGTTGTAACCGTACCGGCAATGAGTGCCTTCACGGTCGACTTGTCGGTGGAAGCCTTCGCAATAACCGTGCGCTCACGGACCTCCTGACCCTTCTTCACGGCAATTTTGAATCCGGCGGGGATAAGGTAGCGGTCCTCGCCGCGTTCCTGAGCGACCACATGGATCACCGTGCGCCCACCTGCATGCGACACTTTTACGCGTCCGGCGATATCGCTGAGGATGGCCGGCGTGCGTGGGGTGCGGGCTTCAAAGAGTTCTTCGACACGGTTAAGACCTTGCGTGATATCTCCTCCCTCTGCGACTCCTCCCATGTTGAAGGTTCTCATCGTGAGCTGTGTTCCTGGTTCGCCGATACTCTGCGCTGCAATGATGCCCACCGGCGTGCCGATCTCAACCGTCTTGTTGTCGCCGAGATCGCGGCCATAGCACTTCTTGCAGATGCCCCGAAGCGTCTTGCACGTCATAACGGAACGCAGCGGAATCGATTCTACTTTGTGCTCGTTGATCCTCTTCATAATCTCAGCGTCGATTTCGTCGTTGCGCTTGGCGATGGTTTCTCCGCCGGCTTCGAGATCGGCCGCAAGACGGCGTCCGAAGATGCGGATCTCGAACTTCTCGCCGATTTTCTCGCTATCTAAGCGGGTAATAGAGTGGAAGTCCTTGCTGCCGCAGTCGTCTTCGCGGATGACGATGTCTTGGACGGCGTCGACGAGGCGGCGTGTGAGGTAACCGGCTTCAGCGGTCTTGAGAGCTGTATCAGACTTACCCTTGCGTCCTCCGTGCGTGGCGATGAAGAACTCGAGCACGGAGAATCCGTCTTTCAGGTTACTCTGGATCGGAAGCTCGATGGTGCGCCCGGACGGGTTTGCTACGAGTCCTTTCATGCCGGCCAGCTGCGTAATCTGGCCCCAGTTTCCACGGGCGCCGGAGTCGATGACGTAGGTAATCGGGTTCTCCGGAACCGTGAGGAAGTCGGTGATCATCACCGCTCCCACGTCGTTTTTGGCCTTGGACCAGGTGCGGATGGCGTGGCTGTACCTTTCATCGGCCGTGATGAGGCCCTTCCAGTAGTAGTTGTTGATGACACGGACTTTTTCGCTGGCTTCCGCGACGATCTTGTCTCTTTCCTTCGGGATACGGATATCGGCCTGCGAGATGCTGATGCCCGACTTTGTGGCGTAATGGAAGCCGATGTCCTTAATGCGGTCGGCAAGCGCGACGGTCTCCTCGCGCCCCACGATGTCGAGAGACCGGGCGATGAGGTCGCTCAGGTTCTTCTTCTTCATCGTCTGATTCAGGAAACCAAGTGCCGGCGGGACGATCTCCTGAAATTTCAGGCGCCCGACGGAAGTCTCGACCATCTCCTTCGTACCGTCCGGGTACGTGTAGCGGACCTTGACCTTGGCCTGGAGGTTTACAAACCCATGATCATAGGCGAGCGCCGCCTCGGCGGGGCTGCCAAACACCATCCCCTCGCCCTTGCGGTCGGCGTGGACCTGCGTGAGGAAGTAGCAGCCGAGCACCATGTCCTGGACAGGGTTGATTACTGGTTCTCCGGCGGAAGGCTTGAGGACGTTGTTATTGGCAGCCATGAGTTCCTTGGCTTCCTTCTGGGCTTTATCCGAAAGCGGAACGTGCACGGCCATCTGGTCTCCGTCGAAGTCGGCGTTGAACGCGGCGCACACGAGCGGATGAAGTTGAATGGCGAGCCCTTCGATGAGCAGCGGGTTGAAGGCCTGGATACCGAGGCGGTGCAGCGTCGGCGCGCGGTTGAGGAGGACGTATTTGTTCTGGATCACTTCCTCGAGGATGTCCCACACTTCCTTGCCGCCGTCTTGGACGATGCGTTCTGCACCTTTCACGTTGTGCGCATGCTCGTCGCGAATGAGACGTCCGATAACAAACGGCTTGAAGAGCTTCATCGCCATTTCTTTCGGAAGGCCGCACTGATTGAGCCTGAGGTGCGGACCAACGACGATGACGGAGCGTCCGGAGTAGTCGACGCGCTTTCCAAGGAGGTTCTGACGGAAGCGTCCCTGCTTTCCTTTCAACATGTCAGACAATGATCGCAGCTTGCGGCGATCTCCCGCGGTAAAGAGGGTCTTGCCGGCACGGGCGGAGTTGTTGAGCAATGTGTCGACGGCTTCCTGGAGCATGCGCTTCTCGTTACGGCAGATGACTTCCGGAGCGCCGATGCTCATCAGTTTTTTGAGACGGTTGTTGCGGTTGATGACGCGGCGATACAGATCATTCAAGTCAGATGCGGCGAAGCGTCCTCCGTCGAGCTGCACCATCGGGCGCAGGTCCGGCGGGATCACGGCGAGGCGTGTAAGAATCGTCCACTCGGCCTTGATGCCGGCCTTTTTGAGCGAACTTACGAGCTTGATGCGCTTCATGATTTTCTTGAGCTTCTGCCCGCTGCTCTTCTCGCGCTCTTTCTCGAGTTCTCCTACGAGCGTATCGAGGTTGATATTCATGACGATCTCGCGGAGTGACTCCGCACCGGTGCCGGCGCGAAAGACGTGTCCGAATTTCATGTTCATTTCACGGAACTTGAGCTCAGAGAGCACCGTACCGACCGCGAGATTCTTGAGGTCGTCGCCTGCATCGCGGTGGTTGTTCTTCAGGGAATCGAGTTTATCGGCCGCCTCTTTATCGAGAGCGTCGATCTGGGCGCGCGTGGCACCGCTCTCCTGCAATCCTTTCTTGGCCTCCTCATACTCACGCTTCACTTGGTTTTTGCGCTTGTCATAGCCTTCGTTGAGCTCGCTCTCCGCCGCTCCCTTCGCATCCTGCTCCACTGTAATCACGATGTACGCGGCGAAGTAGACGATCTGCTCGAGCGTCTTGATCGGAAGATCGAGAAGGAGACCGAGGCGGGAGGGGGAACTTCTGAGGAACCAGATATGGGTGACCGGCACGGCTAGGTTGATGTGGCCCATGCGCTCGCGACGGACAATGCTGCGGGTCACTTCGACTCCACACTTCTCACAAACGACTCCGGCGTAGCGCACTCCTTTATATTTGCCGCAGAAGCACTGGAAGTTCTTAGTGGGTCCGAAGATACGTTCGCAGAAGAGGCCGTCCGGCTCTGCGCGCTGTGTGCGGTAGTTCACGGTTTCCGGCTTCGTGATTTCTCCACGGGACCATCCGAGGATGTCTTCCGGGGAAGCGACGGACAGCGACACGGCGTCAAAGCTGTCGGTAGCTGCGGACTTGTGAGCGGGAGGCGGCATGGTCGGAATGTGGGAATGGATAATGGGATAACAATGTGGTTCCTGTAGAGACGTACCGTTGGTACGTCTCCTCCCGCATGCGTGGAATAATCCACACACGAAACACCGCAGCGTTCCCGAGCCGTTCGTCTAAAACGGGAGAAACACTTCGGTGAAGTGAACGTATTATAAGGATGGAGTTGGGTGATGCAAGAGAATAAACGCCAGAAATTGAGAATTGAGAATGGAGAATTGAAGAATGAACTCATCAACAATCAGACCAGAGCATTCTCAATTCCTCCATTCTCAATTCTCAATTCGAATCCCCCTCTCCATTTGTTCCTTCCCCTCCTGCATCTTCTCCGCCCCCTGCGCAATATCGTCTGCGCGTTTCTGCACGTCGGACCAGAGCGTTTGCACCGATGCCCGCACGATAGATCCAGCATCCACAAATCCCCGGATGATCCTTGAGACATCGATCGCGGCGCTTCCACTTCCGGTCTCAGGTTCTTGATCCACAGACGCCTCTCCACACGCACTCAAGAGCATCAATAACAAAACAATGGCGCAACGAGTCCGATTTCTTTGAAGAGCAAACTTCATAAACACATCCACAGTATAAACGTTCGCTTGAAGACGTATCGTAATTTTCAATTTTCAATTCTCAATTTTCAATTCTTTTCCTTCTTCTCCTCCTTCGCATACTTCGCAAAAAGCTTCTCAAACGATCCTCCCGATTCCTTAAGGGCGCCTTCAAGCATTTCCATCTCTTTTCCTGAAAGCTGGAGCGTGGAAGACGCATTGACGATGCCCGACTGCTCCTCTTCCTTCTCGGTCCTCGGCACTCCCTGGATGGAGGCATGCAACACGATGAACGCGTTGCAGTCTTCGCACTTGAGCTGCAACAGTAATGAGCCCGCTGCGACGACGCGCACTGCGGAGAAATCGACCGGTACTCTGTTACCGCACTGCGGACAGCGCATTTGCTGGTAGATCCGAGTAAGGATTTGCTGCAGAGTGTGCGGGTCAAGCTCCATAGAAATTATTATAGCACGGACGGTGCATGAGAAATAGAAAAAAGAGGGAAGAAAGATTTAAAGGATTCAGACGATTCAAAGGATTCACAAGACATTCCTCTGAATCCTTTGAATCGTCTGAATCCTGCAATTGCGAGATCTCCCCCTTGCACCTGCAACAGGAGTACACTCCCCACCGATCCCATGCAGGAAGCTATTCTTGGTCCCAGGCGCCACATCGGCATTCATGTCGTCATTGCATCAGCGGTGTTCCTCGGCGTCACGGCGCTCAGTAACGGTCCGCTCAAAGCAACGATCCTGGCATGGCAAACTGAAGGCCGGATTTCCATCGCGGCGGAGCATGAAGGCTCGGCTGGGCTGGGGTTGGATGTCAGCACCCTACAGGGAAGCGCGATCATCGACTGCGTGAATGAGGGAAGCGGCACGATATTTTTGAGCCTTCCGGAATCCTGGAAACGCCGCGAAGTGCGCAATGCGAGACTCGAGGATGTAACGCTCGTAGAGACCGGCCTCGGCTTTACCCGTTGGACGCTCCCGGCCGGTGCGACCCTCTCAATGACGGTCCCGGAAGCACCGAAGCACGTGACACTCCATCATCCTTCTCCGGGGCTTCTGAAGGTGCGGCTTTCGCGGGTGGATCTCGAGAATGACGCGGTCACGCGCGATACGATTCTGGTGCAGGGAAAAGAGGCGGAAATATGGTAATTGATTTACGATTTACGATTGATGATTTACGATTTTCTGTACGCTGCAGCAAATCGTAAATCCCAAATTGTAAATCGTAAATCGTCGTACACTATGGATCCATGCTCCTCATTCCCATTAAAACTCCGCTTCTCCAGTCTGGCGACGACCTCGCCTCGATCTTGATCCGTACAGGTCTGATCCAAAAAGGCGACATCATTGCTATCTCCTCAAAAGCCATTGCGACTGCAGAGGGAAGAATGATCGATCTCCAAACGATCCGGCCGACTGCAGAGGCTGAGGAATGGTCAAAGCGTTGTGGCGGATCTCCCGTGTTTTGCCAGGCCGTGCTCGATGAGACGAAGCGGTTGCACGGCACGATTCTCCCGGGATGTCCTCAGGCGATGCTGACGGAACTGAAGCCTGATGGGCTCAATGAAGGAACGATCCTTGTGGCAAACGCGGGTCTCGATGAGAGCAACGTGAAGGAAGGATTCTGTATTGGTTGGCCGGAGGATGCCGTGGAAAGTGTGCGGAGATTGCGGCAGGAACTCATGAAAGGTTTGGGGATGAAAAAGATTCAAAGGATTCAAAAGATTCAGAGGAGCGATTCTTTTGAATCCTTTGAATTTTCTGAATCCTTTGAATCCTCTCCTGCCATTATCATCACAGACTCCACCTGCCGTCCTCGCCGCCAAGGCGTCACGGCACAGGCGCTTGTTGTAAGCGGATTCGATCCGCTGCGTTCGCTTGTGGGAACTAGGGATCTCTTCGGAAAAAAACTCCGGATGACGCAGGAGGCAGTAGCCGACCAGCTCGCCACGGCTGCCAACATGCTGATGGGCAACGCCGGGGAATCCGTGCCCGCAGTCATCATTCGGAATCATGGAATTTCCTTCACGACATTCGAAGGTTGGGTGCCGGGGATTGAAGCTGCGGCAGATCTGTTTCATGGTTTGTGATCATGCTCACCAAACCCACCAAACCCAACAAACCTACCCAACCCAATAAACCCAACCTATATATATCCCTCAACGTGAAGATCCTTCCGATCAATCTTCCACTCCTCAAGGCACATCTTTTTCATCTCCGTCGTCATCGCAGGGCTGCCGCAGATGTAGACCTGACGTAAGGCCGCATCGGCAACGGCTTCTTTGGTAACAGTCTGCACGCGGCCGCGATGCCCTTTCCATCCTTCTGATCCTGCGCTGAGCGTTGTGTGGATGGAAAGCTGCGGATGATTCGCAGCAATCTCCGAAAGCTCTTTGTGCCAGAAGAGATCTTCCTCGCTACGCACGCAGTAGACGAGATCCATGTGACGCACCTCTCCCTGATGCAATGCGTCTGCGATATGACTGCGAAACGGCGCCACTCCGGTACTTGTGGCAACGAAAAGATAGTCTTGGGCATTCTCCGGATGGAGCGTGAACACGCCAAAGGGCCCCTGCAGACGCACACTACTTCCTTCCTTGAGTGACTCCGCGATCCAACGGCTCGCTCTTCCGCCTTCCTTCATCTTCGCAACGAAGAGGAGATCTGGTTCATGCGGCGCCGATGCGATGGAAAACGCGCGCGTCTGGATGTCTGCGGAATTGTCGAGGAGCGGCACATCGAACAGGACGAATTGCCCGGCCTTGAAGGAAAACCCTTCGGGCTTCTTCAGAGCAAATTCGTAGATGTCCCGGGCTATGACACGGTTTCCGAGGCAGGTGGTGGTGAAGCTGGGGACAGGCATCGAATTGAAAATGTAAAATGTAAAATGGAAAATTATGAGGAAGCTCCATATCAAGAATAGAGTAATTCTTATTTTCAATTTTCAATTTTCCATTTTCAATTGGCCTGTCTCCAAGTCCTGAAGCACTTTGGGATACCACTCCTTCTCCAGCTCCTGGATGCGAGCTTTGAGCGTATCGAGCGTATCCTCCGGCTTTATTGAGCACTTTTTTTGTACAAGTATTTCCCCTGTATCAAGCCCTTTATCAATCCAATGAATCGTCATTCCGGTTTCAGTATCCCCGGCATCCAGCGCATCCTGAAACGCATGCGCCCCCGGGTACTTGGGGAGAAGCGACGGATGCACATTGAGGATGCGGCCATGCCGTTGTTGCACAAACCACGGCGACAGCAGAAACATCCAGCCCATACAGGCGATGATCACATTCTGCAATTTGCAATCTGCACTTTTCGCGAGGTCTTCAATGGCGCTATGCAACGCGCGATCATATTCCTCCCTTTCCTGCCCTTTCTCACGTTCAACAACCTTTACGGGAATTCCTGCCGATTTTGCTCTCTCCACACATCCGCGATCTTCCCGGTCGGCAATGAGACCGAGACAGTGTGCCTGCAATGTTCCAGCTTGCATCGCGTCCATGACCCCCTGGAACGTAGTGCCGCGCGATGAGGACAGAACGACAAAATCCATACGGAAAGTGTAGCCGTAATTTTCAATTTTCCATTTTCAATTTTCAATTCTTCTTGCCTTTCATCAAACCAACAAATTCATCAAAAAGGTAATTAGCGTCTTCAGGCCCCGGCGTCGCCTCCGGATGAAACTGGACCGCCCGGAATTTACCCGATTCGTGGGTGATCCCCTCGACTGTCCCGTCATTCGCATTTGTAAACCACACATGCCAACCGTTCGGCAATTTCTTATCATCCACCGCAAACCCGTGGTTCTGACTTGTAATGATGCAACGGGAAGTTATTTTCAATTTTCCATTTTCAATTTTCCATTCCTGACACGGCTGATTCGCCCCGCGATGCCCATACTTGAGCTTGTACGTATCACCGCCGACGGCCAGCGCCATCAATTGATTGCCCAAACAAATCCCGAACGTGGGAATCCCCTGCTGAATGCTCCACCGGATCTGCGCAATCGTGGGGATACAAGCCTTCGGATCTCCCGGGCCATTGCTGATGAAAACGCCGTCGTAGGGAAGCTGCGTCGTCTGCAGATTGTAATCCCATGGAACCCTATGCACGCGGATGCCGCGCTTGAGGAAGCTTCGGAGGATATTGCGCTTCATACCGCAGTCAAACGCCACGATCGTGGATTCCCAGATCCCTCCTTCGGGTTCGTAGGTAATCGGTTCTGAGCAGCTAACTTCCGCAACCAGATTCAATTTGTTCGGATCTTCAATTTTTAATTCCGAATTCCGAACTTGTCCTGAGCTGGGTCGAAGGGTTCCGAATTCCGAATTATCTTGGACGATCCGCCCCAGCATCACACCCGTCTCTCTCAGTTTTTTTGTGAGCGCTCTCGTATCGATCCCCGTGATTCCCGGAATGCCATGATGCTCCATCCATCGCCCGAGCGAGGAGACCGAAGCGAAATGTGAATGGTCCTCAGAAATCTCCGCGACGACGATGCCGCGGACGTGTACAGCCTCACTCTCGAAATTCTTGGAAAATCCCCACGTGTTTTTCTCCTCCGAAGGAACGCCATAGTTCCCGATCAGCGGATAGGTGAAGACGAGGATCTGCCCACGGTAACTGGGGTCTGTCATGCTTTCCGGGTACCCCGCCATGCCCGTATTGAAAACAACCTCGCCATCACTGTCCTTTTTCGCGCCAAAAGACTGGCCGACATAGGTAGTGCCGTCGGCGAGAATGAGTTGAGCCATCCGGAACATCATTCCTCAACCTTCAGGTGTTGCGCAAGGCAACGAGAGAACCATTCCAGATCCGGAAATCCGTCCATCAGTTGTCTATAAACGATGTGAGGATCAACATCCGCATAGACATGCACAAGAACATTACGAAATTTTTTGGCCTCCGTCAGATGCGATACGAGCTCCTCCGGCAACAGACCTTTTAAACCGAGAATCTCGATTGCTTCACGTTCGTCCTTTGTATTCCGGAGATTATCGATCGTTACCAGAAGGCGCGCACTGTCGAACACGGATTCAAGGGCGGTTTGCAGCAGGCGCTCGACCGCAGATTGCAGCATAGTGTCTGCGAGAAACTGCTCCTCGGTCAGCTTTCGTTGCGTATGCAGCCGCTCCAGCGTCCTGCGGAGGTACGTCAGCTTTTTCAACAGCGTTTCGCGGTCGGCGGGACTCATAGGAGAGGTTGCGTAAGGATTTTTCGAAGAGTGTCTTCCCCTTCCATCCTGATATGGGGCTTCTCATCATCATAGGCTTGCTCTATGCGGAGCACCGCAAGATTGCGTTCCGAGGCGCTGCGCTCGAAGACACACACGCCTGTACGCGCGATATTCCACTGGAGCAGAGGAGGAGAATCCTGGAGAACGACCAGATCGATACGATCGATGGGGAGATGGAGGGCCGCACTGATGCTTCCCAATAACTTCATACGGAGATCCCATCGTTGCTCTTTTGTAAGCGCCGGGTCGGCGTAGACAGCAATGTCTATGTCGCTTTCCCGATCAGGATGCCCCCAAGCGTGGGACCCGAACAGATAGGCAAAGCGAACCGGCTCGGTGGAGAGCACACGCGTTACCGACTCGGAAAGACGCCCCACGCCAGGGAACGCACGATGGTGCAAAACACCCTTTCTCATATCGGAATGCTAACATTCCGGGTAGGATATGTCACTTGTGGAACCCCTTGATCTACCCGGCGAGGGAAGTGATTTCCGGCGGATTTCATGTTTCAGCTTTCCCCGGACGAATTCGCAAACTTGAGGTACCAATTTGGCACCTCAAATGCGCGGGGTGGACGCCGTTACCGGCCGTATGTTCGTATACCCTTGCCACCAAGCAACACATTGGTGTACAATGTGTACACTATGAAGAAAAAAGCTTCCTCGCACCTCCATCTGCGGCTACCGGCAGACCTCAAGCGCAAAGCGGAAAAGATCATCCAGCGCAGCGGCCTTGATGTGAGTAC
>JBBTVH010000055.1:0-1818 GCA_038063355.1 Patescibacteria group bacterium
CATCTATCTCCTCGAGAGATTCAAACCGGGATCTAAAGGAGGCGGAGGAGGAGGCGACGGCGAAGAGAAAGCGCGCTGCACGTTCAAAGACACCGCCTACTGGAATCCGAATATCCGGACAGATGACAGCGGACGCGCAACCGTGACCTTCACGCTGCCCGATAACCTGACGACCTGGCAATTGCTGGCCATCGCCCACACGCCCAATTCGCTCGTGGGCAGCGAGGCGACCGAGATTCTCGAAACCAAGCACGTGATCGTCCGCCCCGTCCGCCCGCGGTTTGCGGTGCACGGCGACCGCGCAGAACTCGCCGCGATTGTCCATAACGGTACGGAAGAGAATCAGAAATTCACCGTATCGCTTTCCGGCAAGGGCTTCGAAGGAGGCCGCGAAGCACAGACCGTAACGATTCCGGCCGAAGGGCAGCAGAAAGTGATCTTCCCGGTGACGTTCGGATACAGCTCGCAGGCGGAGTTCGTGTTCAAAGCGGAAGGAGAGACAGGCCGCGATGAGATTCATGAAAATATTCCGCTCCATCCCTTCGGCATTCCGCAGTCGACCGCGACTTCCGGATTCACGGAGGAATCCGTGACGGAACAACTCTTCGTTCCGGTCCGAAGCGAAGTGACAGCCCTTACGGCGACCGCCACCCTTTCCCCCACTCTGGCGACGTATCTCCCTAAAAGTCTCGATTACCTCGTGCAGTTCCCCTACGGATGCGCCGAGCAAACGGTTTCGAGCTACCTTCCTAATATCGCGGTGGCGAAGCTCCAGGGTTTCGACGCATTCAAGGTGGTGACGGATGAAGAGCTGAAGGAGAAAATCACGGCGGGCATCGAACGTCTGCTCACGTTCCAGCAAAGTGACGGAGGATTCGGCTACTGGCAGGGAAGCGCGGAGAGTTACCCGTATCTCTCGGCGTATATCCTCCACGCACTCCATCAGACCCGGGAAGCGGGCTACACGGTGGATGCGGGCGTGATCGACCGGACCCGCGCCTACCTACAGCAGACGCTGCGCGGCGGGAAGGGGAAGCGAACGCCGTATGACGACTCGGAGCGCGCCTATGTTCTGTACGTGCTCGGGGAAACCGGATCACCGGATGAAAGCTTGCTCAGCAACCTCTACGGCAACCGTGACGAGCTCGGGATTTTCGCCAAAGCCTACCTCGCCATGAGCTTTGAAAAGGCGGGCGACCACAGGCGCGCCACTTCGCTCCTCCAGGAAATCCTCGCGGAGGCCAAAGTGAGCCCGCGCAGCGTGCACTTCGAGGAGAAAAACGGCTGGTGGTACCGCGTGTACATGAATACCGACAGCCGGACGAATGCGATCGTGCTCCAGGCCATCATGCGGATCGAGCCCGAAAACGCCTTGGCGCCCCGCATCGTCCGCTCGATGCTGGCGATGCGCAGAAACGGCCATTGGGACACGACGCAGTCGACGACAGCGAGTATCTTCGCGCTGGTCGATTACCTGAAATTCACGCGCGAGCTCGAAGGAGAATTTGCTGCGACCCTCGCTGTAGATGATGAGGAAATCGGCAAGGCGATCTTCGACGCCGGCAACATCCTGACGCGAAAAGAAATCGCTATTCCAGGAGACGCGCTGGAGCCCGGCCAATTCAACGATGTGACGATCGGGAAAGTTGGTCCCGGCCGGCTCTACTACGATCTTCTGCTTTCCTACTTCTGGAAGGCAAAAGAGATTCTGCCCGCGGAAGAAGGCATCAGCATCATTCGTGAGATCACGCCCGTGGAAGGATCGTCCGCACGTCCGGTCGTGGGCGACACCTACAAGGTAAAACTAACGATCACGGT
>JBBTVH010000056.1:0-5565 GCA_038063355.1 Patescibacteria group bacterium
AGAGCCTCTTCACGTCAAAAAATAATGCTCCGCAGCGGTTGTGGCACGCACAAGATTTGTATGTCACACTTCTACTCCTGTTCTCTCGATCTCGCGGGCGAGGGAAAGTGGTTGATCGAAATCTTCGGCATGTAAACACAGTGGCTCAATACGAAGATCAATATTTCGGCGTGCGCGCCAAAGTGCAATGTTTTCTTCCATCTGTGTCTTGCGAAACGGAAGACAGACAAAGGCCACATCGATATCACTGTCTTCCGTAGCCGTACCTTGTGCTACCGATCCAAAGAGGAACGCACGCTGTACAGGAATTCCTTCCTGGATAAGTCGGTCGCGAAAAGCACGTATGGCGGCGATACTGTCTATCGTTTTCATAGTGAAGGATGGGAACAGAAAGTGATAGAACGCTCAATCCATTTGGTAGCATGTTCGGCAGTCGCATACTGCTGAGCCCAAAGAGGATCATCATAACGCGCCGCAACGGCAAAAGAAGATACTATATCAAACAGTTCGTTCTCTTCCACTGTCCAACTATCATGCACCAAAAGCGACAGCTTCCGGAGATCGTGAATTTTCGGATGAGGCTTCCTTGTTTTCTCCATGATCTTTGCCTTCAATGCCTTCTCTACTGCCAACTGGCAATTAAAGAGGGCATGATCATATTTACCTGCTTGGAGCGCCAATTGCGCCATCTCCAACGCATCTCTCGCTCCTTTTCGCCAGTGTGCGATGACATCGGCTTCGGTCATGGACGCCATGATAGCATGAGTGCAGGGAGAAGAAAAAAGCACAAATAGACGATAGTTTGATTAGGGATGCAATGAATTTTGGGAAGCGTTGGCATCTCACACTTCTATTCCTGTTCTCTCGATCTCGCGGGCGAGGGTGAAGAAGGGCCGCAAAAAATCTTCAGGATGGAGCGTGACGGTTTCGATGCGTGGATTGATGGTCATGCTGGCTAAGTGCACATCTACTCTTTCTTCCATGAGAGAGGGATGAAACACATCCATGATGACAGCAAGATCGATATCGCTATTGCTGTGTGCTCTATTTTTTGCGACGGAACCGAACAGTACCACTTTCCGCACGGGATAGCCGCGCTCCAGCAGAAGCTCTTTTACTTGACGGCCAATATGAATACCTTCTTCGCGATTCATGGAAAAAGAAGGAAAAGGAATTTTTCGGCGATAGAAATCCAGTGATTACTATTTTCCTCTGTTGCTTCTTTCTCCGCCCAGAAAGGATCATCGTAACGAGCGGCTACAGCATACTGGGTCAGGTAATCCAGTTGTCTCCTCTCCTCTTCGGACCATGCACGTTGCAATTGATCAGCAAGAAGAACGAGATTATGTGTCGGTAAGGGCTCTGAACGTTTTTCTTGCATCCATGTGGCCTTCAATGCTTTCTCGACGCCAAATTGGCAATGAAAAAGTGACAGTGCATAACTTTTGTCTTCGTGTGCTCTTTTCGCAAGGCTTATGGATTCCCTCGCTCCTTTTCGCCAGTGTGCGATGACATCGGCTTCGGTCATGTACGCCATGATAGCATGAGTGCGGGGAGCGGACGCCATGCCCCTGTGTCTACAGATGCGGTCCTTCCTTATTCAATCGTTCTGCACACCCCAATATTTTGCTCCAAATCCGTAATCGCACAGTAGAACCCCGCGGGGCAGAGGATTCCTGCTATGCCGCCGCAGGGTTGGCCGTCGCGGGAGCCGGAAGATGCCGAGGAGACGGCGGCGTGGCTGCTTCCCGCGACCGAAACCGCTCCGCTGATTCTGAGCGAGCGCAAAAACGCGAGCCACTCGGCGCGGGCGGAGGAAAGGTCATCTTCCCGCTGCGGCGTGAACGCGATTTCGAGGTAGCCGCCGCTGCGCTCCACGGCGATGCGTTGTTCCCCCGAAAGTTCATCGAGGAACCGGATGGCTTTTGCCCCGCCGACCGTGAGGGTGATACCACTGGGCATGGGAGTATTAGCTTTGAATGCCAGACTCACCACCGGATGCAGCGACCCCACGGGAATGAACGCGACGGCCGCGCCGGTATCCGATACACCCCAGCGCGTGGGTACTTCCGCACTCAGCGAAAGCGAAGGGGAACTCCACGGGCGAACGGATTCCTCCGAAGAGACAATGCTTTCAACGACGAGCACCGGAAGATCCTCCGGGTCGATATTGCGCTCGTAATGGCCCCGAAGCGCTGTGCTACGCCCCTGGAATTCGCGCAGATTTACAGTGGAGCTCTCAAGGTAGGCGATATCCTCTCCGGAAGCTTTGAGCACATGGGTGCCGCGGCGGGAGGTAGAGATTGTTGTCGGAACGACTGTTCCCGTGAGTGTTTGTGGGCCCTGGGGGAGGGCAGGAAGCTCCGGTATCGCAGCACATGAAATCAGAAAGAAGAGGCACGCGCAAAGGAAACAGCGTCGCATAGGGGTATTGTGTGTCTGAGCTCGTGATACAGCAAGTATTATGTATTAGGTATTAGGTATTACGTATGCAAAGCCCTGACTTGGGCATACCTAATACCTAATACGTAATACGTAATACTACTTCTTTGCTGCATCGAACGCGTACACCGCGCGACCCACGCGCTTGAAGTACGGCATCTTCTGGAGGTTCAAAGAAATGGTGCCCACCTTCACGGTGCGCTGTTTGCCGACCTCGGCAATGATCTCTTTTTTACTCATCGGGCCTTTCTCCTTGAGGATGCGCTCGATGACATCGGCGACCGTGCCCGGCTCGTAGCACCACTCACGCATAGCATAGAGTCCGCGGCCGACGAGGACGAACTGCGGATAGCGGATGATCTCGTTATGGACAGCCTGGACGGTGACGTTTTTATGGTCGAACTTCGCCTCGCGGATGCGGTTGGCAATCTCCATGAAGTGAAGCGGCTGGCCGGTCTTCTTGAGGATGATCTCGACTTTGTCGCGGATGCTTCTGGGGCGCACAAATCTCCAGTCCGTAAGTCCCCAACCCTCGGGGATCTCGCGAAAGCGCTCATCAATAGAAAGAGCACTCTCCATAAGTTCTTTGCTCGGTACACGCCCTGGGAAAAGATGAAGTGTCTGGACTGCTCCTACCATCTCATCGAGCGTCATACAGGTGCGGCGCTTCTTGAGGATCTTCACCATGGCGTTCACGAGCGTCGTCACGTCTTCCATGGCAAGCGACTCCAGACGCCAGAACGGCACGAAGGAGAGGCTGCGGCTGCCTTCATGGAGCTCGCTGTCGATGGAGAAGGAGAGTCGAAGGACGGCACCATCGACATCGGAACTGCCGACGATCCGCTTGAGGACGATGGAAATGAGGTTGTCTTCACGCATCAGGCCGCCGTGCAGGCGAAGGACGCCGCGGGCCACCTCGTTCACTTCGTCGAGGCGCGTGGTGCGCACGGTGCGGCGGAGTTTTCCAAGCGCGATGCTTTCAATTTGGCGGATGCGCTCGCGGGTGACGTTGAACTGCTTTCCGATCTTTTCGAGGGTCTGTTTCATCTGCCCCTGCAAGGCAAAACGCTTCTTGATAACCTGCGCTTCCTTCTCCGTGAGAACCATAAAGAGGTTGCTCAGGAGTTCCTGCAGATTCACGCTCAACGGATGGGCGGCGGACTTGGTGGAGGGGGCGGTAGCAGGTTCGACCATAAGGAGGGGGAAAGACAACCTTCGTTTTACCAAAATATTGACAGAAGCAAAAGATCAGATTGATATTCGGCTCGACTCCATATGGAGTTATTGCCTCATGTCTTTTGGTGCATCGAAGTTGTCTAATGAGCAGGCAAAGGATGTAATTTTAATGATATTTACAACTATGTCAAATTTCCAGTTCTCGATAAATATACATTGAGAATCGAGCAGGCAGCAGCAGCATTGCCATCGTATTGGCTGTTTCTTGTGGTCGTATACCGCTCATCAATATAAGAAACTTCCTGGCCTTTTTGCGCAAGTTTGTTCCCAATCGACCGAACAAATGCCGCCTGCCCCCCTTCCTCACCGCCCGGAAGACGCGGAAGACCCAGTATGCAATGCTTCACATGATGCTGCTCCGCGAGTGCTGTGATCGCCGTCAGTAATTGTGCCTCCGAGGTGTGATCGATCGTATCTTTGGTGACGGCCATGCCGGAATCCGCAAAGGCAATAGCGACACCGGTGTGGCGGGTGCCGATGTCGAAGCCGAGGAAAGTCTCTGAGGGGGGAGGCACGGAAAGAGTGTAGTTGTTGAATTGTTTAATTGCTAAATGGCTAGCAAGCAATTTTTGAATACTGTGCAAACGGTACACATCGCTTGCGAGCAATTTAGCCATTGAACAATGTAATTATTTCTTCGCCGCTGCCAACTTCGCCACCCCCGCCTTCTTCCGCGCGGCGTTCTTCCAGTGAATGATGTTCCGCTTCGCGGCCATGTCGATCGCTTTGTACGCCTGCGGGAGAAGCTTCTGCGCCTCTGCCGTGTTGCCCTCCTTTGCCGCAAGGGTGATTTTGCGGATCATGGTTTTCATCGTGGTCTTTACAGGCTGGCGGCGCGCCTTGCGCTTGGCGGCCTGGCGCATGGCTTTGATGGCGGAAGAGGTGATGGGCATGGGCGGCAGTTTAGGGAGGGTTCGCGTGGGGTGCAAGGAAAACTATGAAAGCTTCTTAGCTTCATTAGCTTCTTAGCAATGCATGCTACACATGATTCTGGCTTTGCTCTAAGAAGCTAAGAACCTAAGAAGCTGCAACCGTAACCATTGCTAAATCGCCAAAAATCCCTACACTACTCCCGCTATGTGCGGCATTTTCGGATACCGGGGAAAACGGCTGGATGCAGGGAAAATCGTGGTGGAGGGGCTCAAGAACCTCGAGTACCGCGGGTACGATTCTTGGGGTGTTGCGTGCATGCGCAAAGAGGGGATCTCCGTGAAGAAGGACATCGGGAAGATCTCTGCAGTGGAAAGCGACGATTTTTCGGAGAGCTGCTGCCTGGCGCTCGCACACACACGCTGGGCCACCCACGGCGGCGTGACGCCGGCCAACGCTCATCCGCATCTTTCCAGAGACGGTTCGATCGCCGTGGTGCATAACGGCATCATCGAGAACCATCTTGAACTCAAAGAGGAGCTTTCCAAAAAAGGCTACGCGTTCGTGTCGCAGACCGACACCGAAGTGATTCCGTATCTTATAGAAGAGGAGATGAAATCCGGAAAGGAATTCCCGGCGGCATTTCGCTCTGCCTGCGTACGCTTCCATGGCCGCTACGCCATCCTCGCGTTCCATGAGAAGTCGGGCATGCTTGTGGCCTCGCGTACGGGTTCGCCCCTCATCGTAGGCGTGGGAAGCGACGGCTACTACATCGCTTCGGATATCCCCGCATTCGTCAGCCACACGCGCACTGTGCAGTACATCGATGACGGCGAAATGGTCGAAACGGACGGCGAAACCATCACCTTCCGGGATATCGCGACGGGGGAGGAGCGGCAGAAGCGCGAAATCAAAATCACCTGGACCGAGGAGCAGTCCGAAAAAGGCTCCTTTGCACACTTCATGATCAAAGAAATCATGGAAGAGCCTGTTGTTGTAAAACGGCTTTTGGTAAGT
>JBBTVH010000057.1:0-5946 GCA_038063355.1 Patescibacteria group bacterium
AATTAGTATCTGCAGAACACTTTTAAATTTTTGCAACATATCTTGATCAAATTATTTGTTCAATAATAGCCGTCCCTCACAGGAAAAAAGTCAAATACTTCATATATAGGAGAAAGTACCTATACATCGTAAATAGCTTCATAAAGGGCTAAAGCAGAATTCCATAGCCCATATTGAACACAAATTGTCGTCAAGTATTACTGGACACCAAAACCGCCCTCCGTACACTGCCGCACTCCCATCCGGGAGCCTATTATGAAACTCGTGGAGCACATGCTTCGCAGCGCTTCACTCCAGCCCGTGGCGACCCACGTGCTGCTCATCACCTTCCTGACGGTCGTCTTGGTGGTGAGTCTCCCTGTCCATCCGTAAGGGAGACGAGTGCGGCTAACGGCAAAGACCTCCGCCTTAAGCGGAGAAACCATCTCTCTTCCTTTCCCGCAAGGGGCCCCAAAGGACAGCAGGGACTTTGAACGTACCGTTCCGTATAGGACCTCTCAAACAGGCAAAACGGGGGGTAGAGATACTATCGAACAATAAATTATAGAGGATGCAATGATCGCGAAAATTGCTTTGCGGAGAGACGTCCGTGTAACGGTTATCGGTATAACGGTGTAACGGTAACCCACTTTGCACGCTGCTTGCCCCGTTATACCGATACACCGATAACCGTTTTGCAACTATAGACAAACCATCTCAAACTACCCTAATCTTCCGACGTGATCGGCGCCTACGTCCTCTCCTGCTCCCCCGTTTCCTCCTGCTCGAAGAGCCAGTGGGTGGAGCTGTGCTGATCCGATAATCAAACTGAGCACTCCACCCGCAACGAAGCGGATTTTTTTATTTTCATTCAACAATCACAATGCCTCACCATCCGTTTGAAATCATCGACCAACACACCATTGGCAATAACGTGTTCACTCTTCGGGGTATTGCGGGAGTTGCAGACGATCGTGGAAGCTCACAAACATTCCTCTACCTTGAAGTTCTTTGTGGTGATACGCGTTTGCATGCTTCACAACTCATTACTCATGCAAAAGATGAAGAGGCTGCTCGTATATTTCAGCAAGGAATTGATGAGGGTCGTAAGAGGCTCAAGAAGAGTATTTCCCAATCACAACATGCCCGAGAAGCAGTAGGGGAAATGCATGGCCTACCACTTCTAATCGGACTGGCAACATTCGGAGGTAGAGAGCAGGTTCGCACTCTCATGGGCCTATCTCCGATTCACAATCCAGAAGAAGCCGATGAAACTACCGCCGCTTCGTCGGCTTAAGCGTTCCTGTGGCAATCACGGTAGTTGAAGGTTCGGCATTACCATCGTCCTGCTCGAGCGTGACCCGCACATCCGTGTACCCTCGCTGATCCTCCGGTGACTCAAACCGCAACCCGTGGCGCGCATCGCCCTGGCCATTGATGAGCTGCCCCATGGAGATGCTGTGCCCCGTCTTGGGATTGTTGATCCACGCTTCGTAGTAGGTGCCGTCATTCGCAGGTGCAACGTTGAACTGCATCGTGATAACCGTCGTATCATCGGTAAAGACGTGCCCCGTGACGACTCCGTTGGCGGGTGTCCATTCCGTCCCTGTCATCGCGCCGTAGGCAAACCATTCCTCCTTCCCATGCCCCGGAAGTTCGACCTTTCCGTTGATTGGCATTACTTGCTGCAGGACCTGTATGCCGATGTTCTGTTCCACGGTGACTCCCGTGCCGGATGCAGCATCTGTTGGCTCATCCTTCCCACAAGCAGGAAGAAGGGTGATGACAAGCAAGGGGAGGAGTCGGAAGAATGCAGAACGCATGTAAAGATGTAAGGAAAGAGGAACGGAATTGTAGCAGAAGTATTCCTAGAAAAAACAAATGCATCCCATAAAACAATGCGCGAAGTCGGGCTTTGCCCGACTGGAGCGCCACTGCTAAGGGAAAAGAGAGCTCGTGAGAGAGAAACCGTAGGTTTCTCTTTCACGCATTACCAAAGATATCCCGAAGGCCTGCTTTTGACCTTTGAACGCTCGGAGCGCATTGCGAAGTCGGCTTTCGCCGCAAGCACTTCGTACCGCGGCGCAGAATCGGGGAAGACTTCGGCAAGAAGCGTACTGAGAGCAATCGCGTCTTCGGCATTGTGCGAGAGCGCGACAAAATGCGCATTCTGAACAATCGCTTCCACAAAGAATCCAAGAAGCGCATCGATCTCTGCTTTCTTCTCCACAAGCTCCGATCCCCTGTCGGATTCTATCAGTGTTTCTGCGAGAGCCAGAGTGATACTGAGATCGTTCCAGCGTCCGCGTTCGTAGGCTTTGCCGTAGGCCTCAAGCGCCGCTGGAATATCACCTTCTGTCCGCGCAATGTCTCCTTGGAGCCTCCACCCGCGTGGGTCCTCGGTATTCCCCGTAAGAAATGTGTCGATTGCCTCATGGGCGGTACCGGTGCGATTGCTGAGCGTCGCCAGAAGCGCGCGGCTTACGTGCATGTCGCGCGAGAACCATTCGGCACTACTTCGGTTGTACCACCACAGCGCCGCTTCATGTTCTCCTGCCACTTCTGCATGACGACCCAGAGAGGAAATGACCAAAAAAACGCCTTCCCGCAAAGCCACGGCAAGAAGAAGAACTGCAATGACAAGCTCTATTTTATGAACTAATTTTTTGCTCAATATTTTTCCTCGCGATTGAATCTTCGAAGACGTTTCACTGGCCAGAATGCCGAGCATCATCCAGAACGGCAGCGCGATTCCCACGAACTGCAGGTTGTAGTCGATGAGGTTATGGGCCAACACGCCGGTGACTGACAGAAAGAATAAAAATCGCTGCATTGCTGGATTGCTGCATTGCTGGTCGCTTTGCTCAAACCTTGTTATGCGCTTGCGAGCAATACAGCAATACAACAATCGGTATTGCGGCAGCGACACCAAGACCAACAACACGATGAACAATAGCGAAGCAATGACCCCCCGTTCCGCCGCCAGCTTCAGAAACACATTGTGTGGATGATCGGAGGTCTGCAGCACTCCCGTCTGGAGGCGCTGCTGCACGAAGCGAAAACTGTACGGCCCCCAGCCGAAAAGCGGCCGGTCCAGTGTGAGCGCAAGTGCCTGGCCCCAGAAGAGCTTTCGCTCGTCGACGGATGATCCTCCTTCATCGGCAGTAAAGGTAATTTTCTCTCCCACGCTCTGCACCGGATGAAAGCCGGAGCGGGCTGTATTGGCAGTGAAAAATACGGCAACGGCGATGACTGCAATAAGACCGATGGGGATGATCTCGCGACGATGTGGGATGAAGAACGCTCCTTCTCCCCACTTCTTTCCCGCCCAGACGAGTGCGAGAAGGACGAGCTGCCCCGCAAAGGCGATCAGAGCGCCACGAGAGTAACTCAGAAGAAGCGCACCGAAGAGAAATCCCAGCAACCCGCAACCAGCAACACGCAACTTTCCCTGCTTCCCGCGCATCCAGAGGAAGACAAGCGGCCACGCAAGGAGCAGGAACTGGGCCCAGGCATTCGGCCAGTAATCGGTATGGAAGCGATAATCGAAAAATGTCCCAACGAAGCGGTTCACCGGCTGGAGCACATACACGAGAACGCCGAAAAGCGACGCAAGGACTGCGGCCAGCACCATCGTCTGCACGAAGCGATGGGAAAGCACAGCGCCCGCTTCGCCGCGCGCATGGCGCATCGTCCAAAGGAAAATGAGAACGAGCGCGCCATCGCGGAGCACTTCATCGAGCCCGTAGTTTTTCGTCGTAGAAAAGAAATAGGACAGTATCGTCCAAGCGAAGAAGCTTACAGCCGGTATCCAGAGAACATTCGGATAATTTTCAATTTTCAATTTTCCATTTTCAATTTTTCCCGATCCCCGAATTGCATCCGCCACGATCAAGGCACTCGCAACCCCCACCAGCATCCATGTTGCCTCCAGGCTTTTGCCGCCGCGCCAGAGCACGGAAAAGAGCAGGAAGCCCAGAAGCAGGCCTTCGGCGGAGGGGATACGCGCAAATGGAGTGCGGAGCATTGGAGAGAGTATAGAGAAGGGAAATAAGGGATTGAAGGGAATAAAGGGATCCCTTTCATCCCTTACATCCCTTATTCCCCTTCTCATCTACACTTTCTACTCAGAAACCGCGTTTTCTGGTATACTGGAGAGAAACATGCACATCCTTTTCGACCACAAAAACGAGACGCACCGTGTCTTTGAACTCAAGATGCTCTTTCTGGGACTCTGCGTCCTTCTTGGGATGATGCTCGTGATCCGCTTTAGCTCCCCCAGTCGCCGCATGAACGCGGAAGGGATCTACTCGCCCGCACCGATGTACGGCGTGCAGCGTTATCCGCGCCCGATCACGGAATTCCTCCGCAGCAGCAATGCAGCGGCAGCGGCCCGATCATCCTCGGAGTCTCTGAGCTCCGAAGCACGAAGCTCCGTCCGCGAACGGTCGTCTTCCTCGCATCAGACCGTAGACCGCGCCCAGCGCAGATCCGAGCGCATGCGACGGGAAAGACGCACCTCTGTACGAACCCAATCTTCTGCGAGGAGGGACGACCGCTTCGCGCCGGGCTGGTTCTGGCGCTAGAAAAACGGGCCAGCATGGACTGACCCGCCTCACGGGACATGGTGAACGGTTGACCGTGCATTGCATGCAGATTTCACCGTCGATCACAGCGATGCGCTATACAGGTAGATCGCGCCTACAGAGAGCATCACGATGCTGAGTCCTAATAAAAGATACAATGTGGCAGCATCCTCTTGGGAATGCTCGACAGAACCAATGTTTTCAGGAGAGAAATGCCAGTGGGGAAGATGAAGTGTCAGTCGCATGATGCCTATGGAGACGAAGTGCACCATGCTTTCTTACAACGTTATTGATCCTCGGGGACGCGGTAGGAGGCCACCGGTCTGCCGCGGGCGCTGCGCTGCAGGACGACGCGGGGGTCCATGAATTGCTCGAGCTCCATGGGTTCCTGAACGTAGCCGCGCAGGTCGGGCACCTCCCCTTTATGAATGCCGAGGTGGAGATGCTTACGGTTCTCGCCGCTCCAGAAGCTGCGGGCCGGCGCGAGTTTGCCGAGCTGCTCTCCCGCGGAGAGGATCACCCCTTCCGCTGTAAGCCCCTCGCCGTCGAGGTGACCGTAAATCACCGTCACCTGCTCGCCGTTGATTGCACAGCGCTGCGTAAGCACGCCGCCGTAGCCTTCTGCAAATCCGCTGTAGAGCACGCTGCCTCCGCAGATGGCGGAGACCGGAATCTCCTGGTCGAGCTCGGAGGCGAACACTTCGTAATCCAAACCGACGTGGTATCCCTCGAAGCGTTCGGGCGGAACGATGGGGTTACTGCCCGAATCCGGAGTCACGTGCATTCCGAACGCGAGCGCCACCGGACGGTTGCGGCTTCCGGAAATCGGTGCAGGGGCGCGTTCAATGAGGCACCCGGAGAGAAAGACCGATAGGCCGAATATAAGAGCAAAGAAGCGGAGAGAGTACGACATATAGCCCAAAGACGGTCGAATCGTGGGATCCTTACGTCCCGTCATACGTGCCGCGCTCTTTCGTCTGTATCAGTATTCCCCCCCCTTTCCTATGGCAGACAACACCATTGCTCATCAGAAAAAAGAGGCCCAGGATCACCTGAAGGCAATCGATGAGACCGCTCGCAGGCAACGGGAAATTCTCCGGAAGCAGATTGCCGACTTGGACCGGCAGCTCTTGGATCTGCGCCGCATGCGAGACCAAGCGCAAAGCGATCTCTCGAAGCTGTGATAAGCCTGACCATCGCTCATGGGAATGCCCGGCTACGTCTGCGGACTACGCCGAGGCATCCGGCTCATTCTTAAGTGAAGTTCTGCCATCGCGGCGTAGCCCGCAGGCGAAGCCGGATGGTGCCGATGGAGAGACTCGAACTCTCACAGGATTGCTCCTACACGCTCCTGAAGCGTGCGCGTCTACCAATTCCGCCA
>JBBTVH010000058.1:0-5844 GCA_038063355.1 Patescibacteria group bacterium
GCTGAACGGCACTTGTTCCTCATCAATGGGAAGGCGTTCGACGCCTTTTTCCTTGCCAAACATCAGGAGCGCGATTTCGGTCGGATCTCCTACGTTCGGGAGAGAGGCTCTGTTATTGGACGCAGCAATGAGTGCGAGAAGTTGCTCTCTATCCGACTGCGCTCCATCCACCCACGTCTGCACCACAGCCATCTTATTTTTCGTGATCGTTCCCGTTTTGTCCGAGCAAATCACATTGACGCTCCCCAGTGTCTCCAAAGCATCGAGTCTGCGGACGAGCGCATTTCTGCGAGCCATCCGTCGCACGCCGATGGCGAAGCAAACGGTGATGACAGCGGGCAATCCTTCCGGCACTGCCGAGACGGCGAGGGTCGCTCCCATGAGGACGATTTCCTGCACCGTGAAGCCGTAGAGAAGCCCGATACCCACAAGGGCGATGCAGAGACCAAGGACAATTGCCCCGATCATCTTGCTGAGTTTCTGCATCTTCCTCTGCAGAGGAGTCTCCGGCAGTTCCACCTCCGCGACCATCTTGGCGATGTTGCCAATTTCCGTCGAAGTACCAATGGCGGTAACGATGATTTCGGCATTCCCCGCCGCTACAAGGGTTCCCGAAGACGCCATATTCCGCTGCTCCGCAAGAGGCACTTCTCGTTCCAGTGGTTCACTCTGCTTGGCAATGGGACGGGATTCACCCGTTAAACTCGATTCATCGACCTCCCAGTGTGAGACACGGATGATTCGGCCATCGGCTGAGATACGGTCTCCTGCTTCAAGAATCACAATGTCCCCCGGCACAAGTTCCCGTGAAGGAATGATGGCTTCTTGTCCGCTACGACGAACGCGGGAGGATGCGCCAGTGAGTGTTCGCAAAAGAGCGACGGCCTGCTCTGCTTTGTACTCTTGGACGAAGCCGAGCACGGCATTGAGGAGAAGGATCGCAAGGATGACGAATGCATCCGTGAAACTGTCCACGGTCGGGCGGCCTTCCTCAAGGAACGGCAGGAGGAGGGAGAGGGCAAGAGCCCCGACGAGGATGTAGACGAGGATATCGTTGAACTGCCGCAGGAAGAGAAGAACAAGGGAACGCTTCTTCTCGGGAAGTTCATTGAAGCCGTACTGTAATCGCCGTTTAGAAATTTCTGCTTCCGACAATCCTTCGCTGCTACTCCCAAGTTCTCGCAGGACATCAGCCGAGGATTGAAGGGCGTAGGAGGGCATATCACTTGAGTATGCGTTCCACACGCTTGAGCATCACTGCGTTGGTTGCAACGATGATCGAGGAAATGGACATCAGCAGAGCAGAAATCGCAGGAGCCAAGGAGATCCCGAAGGACGAGTAGAAGACTCCCGCCGCGACGGGAATCGCCAAGACGTTATAGATGGACGCCCAGAAGAGGTTCTGTTTCATCTTACGAACCGTTGCTTTGCTGAGGATGATGGCACTGAGAATATCGGCCGGATCGGATTTCATGAGCACGATGTCGCCGGTTTCAATCGCCACGTCCGTCCCCGCGCCGATGGCGATGCCGATGTCCGCTTGCGCGAGTGCAGGAGCGTCGTTGATGCCGTCGCCGACCATCCCGACGAATTTCCCTTCCTGCTGCAGCTTCTTCACATGGTCTGCCTTGCGCTCGGGGAGCACCTGTGCGAAGACGCGATCTAGCCCAAGTTCCTTTGCTACGGCATCAGCGACCGTCTGATGATCGCCCGTCATCATCACCACTTCGATCCCAAGACCGTGTAATCCCGCAATGGCTTTGCTCGCGCTCGGACGCACCGTATCCGCCACTGCGACGATGCCTTTGAGCTTCCCGTCCACCGCAAGCAGGCTCAACGTCTTTCCTGCGAGCTTCGTGATCGTTTCTTTCGCGCCTTGAATATCAATCGTATTATCCTGCATCAATTTCTCCGTACCGACGAGGACGGTCTTCCCGTTCACAGTGGCCTTAAGACCATGTCCTGCGATGGAAGAAAAATTTTCGATAGCACTTGGCACGACCTTCTTTCTCTCCGCTTCTTCCACAATCGCTTTGGCAATCGGGTGATTCGATCCACTTTCGATGCCTGCTTCGTACTGGAGTACGTCGTCTTCGGTGAAATCACCAAAAGGAATGACGTCGGTCACCTTCGGCTTCCCCTCTGTCAGCGTTCCGGTTTTATCGAGAACAATGGCTGTAAGTCGGGACGTATTTTCCAGTGTCGCCGCGTTTTTAATGAGGATATTGTGCTTCGCGCCGATGCCCGTGCCAACGGCGACGGCCGTCGGTGTAGCGAGTCCTAGCGCATCAGGACAGGCGATCACCACAGCGGAAATAGCAAATGTGAGCGCGGTGATGATGGTTGCTCCACCGAAAATGTACCAGCCGAAGAACGTGAGGATGCCCGATCCGATGGCCACGACGACAAGGATGGCAGCAGCCTTGTCCGCAATCCGCTGCCCTGGTGCCTTGGAGTTCTGCGCCGTCTCGACGAGTTTGATAATCTGTGCGAGTACGGTATCCGCTCCGACTTGCATGGCTTTGAATTTCACAGTGCCTGTCTGGTTCACGGAGCCACCCACGACGTTCATTCCCTTCTCTTTGGAAACAGGCATGGATTCGCCGGTGACGAGCGATTCGTCGATAGAGCTCTGACCTTCGACGATTTCTCCATCCACCGGCACCTTGTCCCCCGGCTTCAGGACGACGATGTCCCCTTTGACGATCTCGGCGCTCGGGATCGTCATCTCCTTCCCATCACGGATGACCGTCGCTTGCGGTGGGATCAAGTCAAAAAGCGCTCGCAGTGCCTCCGATGTTCCTCGGCGCGATTTCATCTCCATCCAGTGACCGAAAAGAACGAAGGTCACGAGCATCACGGCGGCATCGAAGAACGTCTCTCCGCCGAGCTCCGGTGAGCCGCGTCGAACCGCCGTCAGCATGAGGATGATACTGCCGATGTACGCCGCGAGCACGCCCGTTGCGATAAGGACGGCCATGTTGAGCTTCCGCGCCTTCAGCGAATAGTACGTTCCGGTGAGGAAGATCGAGCCCGTCCAGAGGACGACAGGAGTACTCAGCAGAAAGAGGAGCCAGTTGACCGGAATCGGTGTGGGGAGGGTGAGACCGAACAGGGTTTCCCCGAGCGGCGAATAGAGAACGGTCGGCATCGCGAGGAGTAGGGAAATCCAGAAGCGCCTGCGCATATCCGCTTCCATCTGCTTTGCCATCGTCGGATCGGTCATTGCTTTCTCGTGATCCATGTGACTCCCGTGATCCGCATGTGCAGTGGAGTGAGCCGAACGGTACTCGTACTGTTTCGCTTCCATGTCGCAGCCAGAAGACACGCACAGCGATTCGGCGCTGCACTTGAGGCATGCTTTACCGCATGAGCAATGGTGGGCGTGTTGATGCATGGGGCTATGCGGGAGGCGGAGTATGCGTGGAAGCAGTGCCAAAATTCGATTGCAGCTCTTGCAGCTGCGAGACGATCCGTGCATGGACGGCGTTCGGATGCGGGATGAGATGAATACCGGGAAGCTCACCTCTGTTGATAATGATCGATCCGTAATCGAAAATATGCTGCACGATTCCTTTTTTTGATACTTCCATCGAACGAATCTTCCAGAGAGGAACGTCCATCATGTCATCCGAGAACCACAGGCGCTGCTTCGATCCGAGAATCCGCTTGTTTGTGATGAAGGTACGAGACGTGCTCAGGCTGAATATCTGATAAAAGGCTGCATGGTGGAAGAAGAGCAAAATCGCATGTCCTGCAATGAGTGCGGCAATCGATGCAATATGATTCCATCCCATGAGTGCAAGACTTAAGACCGTACAGAGCACATAGAGGAACCACGAAGTCATCATGAGCAGGATCGGCATCGCATACTGCATCCAATGGTTACCGAGGATCAGTAGCGGTGTTTCGCCGGTGGCGGATGCAGTGTGATCATTCATGGCAGCGCAGCGTGGAGAAGTGGAGGAAGCAGTAGGTAGAGCATTGTGAGCAGGACATAACCGATAGCCGCCAGCGTGATCGCCCGTGTTGGGAAGCAGGCGCTCTTGCCGCAGAGAATGCCCATCGGCGATGTATTATGCCGCTTACATGCGCGAAGCAATCCCCACAGTTCCAGCCCCATCACAATCAGTGAGGCGGTGCTTAAGGCCATGAACCATGGGGAGAGGAAGAATTGCATGGGAATTCATCGGCGTGTTTTCTTGAAATGAGGACGGAGTGGAGTATCATCGCCGTCATGCAAACACTCGAAGCCATCAAGACCAGACGGGCAGTACGCGAATGGAGCGATAAGGAGGTCTCGGAGGAAATCATGATTGCGATTCTGGATGCGGGTAGGTTCGCGCCGAGTCCCCTGAACTCCCAGCCGTGGCACTTCACGGTTGTGCGAAATAAAAAGACGATTCAGAAGCTCATGGAGAAAGCAAATCACGGGTCGTTTCTCACGTCCGCGAAGGTCGTGGTCGTCGTGACGGTGAGTCAGGAAGCGAAGGTGGATCAGTGGCTGTCGGAACATGAGCAGCACATCTACAGCGGCGTTTGCGCAATGGAGAATATCTGGCTCACTGCGTGGGACATGGGACTTGGTGCGTGCTGGGTGACGGTCGATGTGACGACGACCCGGAAGCTCCTTGCCATTCCCGAGAACCAGAAGCTCCTCGGCAGTCTCGCGCTCGGCTATCCCGCCATTCCCGCAATACCACACGGAGAGGAAGACAGACGTCCGCTTGCGGATATGGTGTCGTATGAGACGTTTGGAGGCCGGGAATGAAGGCGCGGAGGAGATAGTCGGGAGCCTTCGGATGCGAGAAGCTGAACGCATTGGGGCGACTTGAGGAAGAGGAAAAGAAATCACCGCATCATACCGGGGCTGTTTTCATTGCCGCGAAGCACGTCGCGCATCATGCCTTCAATTTCGTCGTGCTCCGCATCGGGATTCGTCTCGTCGTGCTCCATCATCATTTGCATCATGCGCCCCATCATGTCGCCATCCATCATGCTTCTGCCGCCGAGCACCGTTCTCCACACGGCGACGTCCGCCGGAGCCGTGATGACGGCGCCGATGATGCCGACGACGAAGAGGCCGATCGCCCAGTTCCTGAGTGCTGCGCCGCTGAGGTTTTTCATAGCCCAGACCACAAAGAGAATCGCGCCGATGATCCAGAACGTTCCGAATGCCCAGTGGAGCGCCCATCCGCTGAAGATACCGTAGCCAAGGCCGGTGGTGGTCATCATGTCGTACATGAGAAAAGGGAGGAGGAAGTAAAAAAATACATTTGCGTCATTGATCCGTGCAGGGAACGGCAGGATCGGCGACGCAATTCTCCACGGGCGGCTTGCCGCGTTCCGGGCACGTCTGGGAGTACAGGCATGCGTCGTCCGAAAGCGATTGCAGCTGCTCTGACACTTGCTCCTCCGTTGCGCCGTAGGTCAGCAGGATTTGATCGAGATCCGCAAAGACATAGGAGGGATCGAACGGGCGCTCCGTACCGTTCACGAACATCTGCCAGCGCTTCACACCTTCGTCACAAAGAGATCTGCCGCTTGTCGGGCGTAGCTCGGCCGAGCCGAGCGAAGACTGATCATCAAACGTGATGCACCGATTGGTCGCGACAATATCGATTGCTTCCAAAAATTCCCCGATGGATTGCCCCGGCTTGTGCCGATGAATGACCAGAGCGTTGCCGTCATGCAGGTGCGGCTTTGTTTCCTTTTCAGGATCGTTTGATTCTTCGTTTAGCATGTATTTCTCTGCGGAGAGATCGATGGGCTCTCCCTCCACCCATATCGCCAGATCCGCATGCGTGTGGTTGGGATCAGGATTGATAGCGGAGAAGATCTCGG